>NZ_JAAEQH010000306.1 GCF_024231755.1 Neptuniibacter sp. | reverse complement strand
TCAGTTATATTCAACATGCACTAAACTGATGAAAATACGGTGAAAAAATGCTGTTAACTAATTGAGTGCATTCCTCAAAAAAGTGGAATACATAACGTATTCAATATACATCGAGTAGGGTGAGGCGTCACCGCCTCATCCCTCTCACAGAACCGTACATACGGGCCTCGTATACGGCTCATGTACATAGTTATTTAGCGTAATTGCTAAACACATATCCCGTTGCAACATTCTCCAAGTTCATTAGCCCAAGTTCATCGAACCAACTGTTTGGCATCGCGTAGCTTGCTAAAGGACTGCGTGCACTGCTCCAGCTCGTCATGTTGATGTGAGCGAACTTGCCTTTATAACCATGCTGTCGTAGCCAGCGATGGAGGCGGCTCGCCTTCTTCCATAACTTAAGTTGGATGCTGCGCAAGCGCCGTCTTAGCCAGCTCGCGAGTTGCTTAAATACCCTGCTCGCATTGGCTATCTTGAAGTAATAACTGAACCCTCTTAGCAGTGGGTTTAGTGCATTGATAACTGATTGCAGTGGCATTCCGCCATTGCGTTTCGTCATCTGCTTGAGCTTCGCCTTAAACGCGGTGAGCTTCTTCGGTTGTATGCGGGTACGTTTCGTCCTGATTTCAACGCCGAGGAACTTCACACCATCATCACTGTGTGTGATGTGTGTTTTCTCCGTGTTTACGCTTAGCTTAAGCTTTCCTTCTAAGATTTGTGTGGCTTGCGCTTTGGCATTTTCTGCCGCTGCACGACTGCAACACAAGATTAGGATATCATCAGCATAGCGCACTATTCGGTGCCCCCGCTGTTTCATTTCCTTATCGAACGCATCCAGATAGATGTTCGCTATGAGCGGGCTTATCACCCCGCCTTGCGGACTGCCTGTTTCTGTTTGCTGCCAATGGCCATCTACCATCACCCCACTTTGTAAGAACTGAGCGATTAAGTTCAGCACGCTGCCGTCACGAACCCGTCTTTTGATACTCTTAATGATAAGCGTATGGTCCAGCTTATCGAAGCACTTCGACAAGTCCATATCCACCACATGTCGTCGTCCGTATCGACGGATGAACATCGTGGCTTTATTGATGGCATCGTGACAGCTCCGCTTCGGTCTATAACCAAAGCTGGATGGATGGAACTGTTCTTCGAAGATGGGGGTTAGGAGGTCTTTCAAGCATTGTTGAACGACTCTATCCCTGACTGTTGGGATACCCAATAGACGCTCACCGCCCCCGTCTTTCGGGATAATGACCCGCCTTACCGGTTGCGGTTGATAGCGCTTGGTTTTGAGCTCGAGAAGAAGCTG
>NZ_JAAEQH010000305.1 GCF_024231755.1 Neptuniibacter sp. | reverse complement strand
TTGATGTAAGTGCGTACCATGGAACGCAGGCTAGCGTTATGCTGGCGACGTTTCTCTGCCTGGCGAGCGCGTTTACGAGATCCTGCGGAATTTGCCACAGTCCGGCTCCTTAAAATTAGTTGATAGTAAAATAGTCGGTGTAGCCACCGAAAAAATCAGAGGCGAGATTATTCATATTTGTGTCCTCGCTGTCAATAAAACAGCAGAAATTTTCTTGTTGAGACGGTAATATTCGCTCTCTAATGAGTTCTATTCATAAATTATTGGATTTAATCGGTGTCTGGCGAACAAGCACAGAGTAAGAAAAGGGCAGGATTACTGCGTTCCAGTGCGGTTGTCGGTGTAATGACCATGCTTTCCCGTGTGCTGGGTCTGGCGCGTGATGTGGTGGTGGCCAGTTATTTTGGTGCCAGTGGCAGTGCTGATGCCTTTTTTGTTGCTTTTAAGATCCCCAATTTCTTGCGCCGCCTGTTTGCAGAAGGGGCTTTCTCTCAGGCATTTGTGCCGGTTTTATCTGAATACAGAACGCAGCGCGATCTGGAGGCCGTTAAGCAACTGGTGAATTATGTTGCCGGTACTCTAGGTAGCATTCTAATTGCGGTTACGGTTCTGGCAGTTATCGGTGCGCCGATGCTGACAGCCCTGTTTGCTCCGGGTTTTTATATGGGGGATGAGGGTAAATTTGAGCTAGCCGCTCAGATGCTGCGTATTACTTTCCCTTATCTACTGCTGATCTCCTTAACTGCCTTTGCGGGGGCTGTGCTGAACAGTTACGAGCGCTTTGCGGTACCCGCGTTTACACCGGTGTTATTGAATATCTCTCTAATTGGGTCGGCGATATTCTTAAGTCCGTTATTTGATCCACCTATTCTGGCGCTGGCCTGGGGGGTGATGATTGCGGGTGTGCTTCAGTTAGTATTTCAGCTGCCGTTTATGGCGCGCATTCATCTTTTACCGAAGCCGGTCTGGGGTTGGCGTGATGAGGGGGTGCAGCGTATTATGAAGCTGATGATCCCGGCTCTGTTTGGGGTTTCGGTTACGCAGATCAATCTGTTGCTGGATACTGTGCTGGCTTCATTCCTGCAGACTGGTAGTGTTTCCTGGCTTTACTACTCTGACCGACTCGCTGAGTTGCCGCTGGGTGTGTTTGGGATTGCTATCGCCACGGTTATTTTGCCAAGTCTCTCGCGTAAACACGCAGAACAATCAAGTGAGCATTTCTCATCAACGTTGAACTGGGCGATGCAGATGGTGATGCTAATAGGTATACCTGCTGCTGTAGCATTATTTATTCTGGCCGAACCAATGTTGATTACATTATTCCATTACGGTGCTTTAACGGATCGTGATGTGGAGATGGCTGCGATGAGTCTGCGCGCTTATTCCTGTGGTTTGTTGGCGTTTATGTTGATCAAAGTGCTGGCGACAGGTTATTTCTCCAGGCAGGATACTAAAACACCAGTGAAAATCGGGATTCAGGCTGCCGCCGCCAATATGGTGTTTAACTTGATTCTAATTGGCCCGTTTGCCCATGTTGGATTGGCTGCAGCAACAGCGATGTCTGCATTTATGAATGCGGGCTTTTTGCTCTACGGCTTGATTCAGTCGGGTGTGTTTACCTGGAGTAGTGGTTGGGGCAAGCAATTGTTCCGAATGCTGGCTGCGAATATGGCTATGGCTGCTGCAGTAATCTGGGTTGCAGTGCCTTCTGAACAGTGGTTGGTCATGGATATCTGGCAACGTATTACCAATATGGGAGTGTTGGTTCTACTGGGTGTGAGTGTTTATGTGGTTGTCTTACTAGTACTTGGTTTAAGGCCCCGTCATTTGAGGCATAGGTCGTAAAAGAGCCTCTCTTTTTTAAGTCACCGTTTTCTTCTTTAATTCGGGCATTAGACAGTACTCGTTGAGTAGTATCTGAGCTATAATGCCGCGTTTATTTTTTGTGATGGCCATAAAACCTGATGGAACTGATTCGCGGTTTACATAACTTGCGTGAAAAACACCGTGGTTGTGTAGCAACTATCGGTAACTTTGATGGTGTTCATTTAGGTCACCGCAAGGTGCTGTCGCAGGTTAAGGAAAAAGCTGAGGCGTTGAATTTGCCTGCAGTTGCTATCACTTTTGAACCGCAGCCTCGGGAGTTTTTTGGCGGAGATAATGCGCCACCGCGACTGACTCGTTTTAGTGAGAAGTTTCGTCTGCTGGAACGCGAAGGCATGGACCGTTTGCTGTGTCTGACGTTCAATGAGCGTTTGCGCTCCATGACCGCAGAGGCCTTTGTGGAAGAACTCTTGTTACGAGGGTTGGCCGTTAAGCACTTTGTGGTAGGTGATGACTTCCGTTTTGGCTGTGATCGCTCTGGTGACTATGCCATGTTGTGTAAAGCGGGTGAGAAACATGGCTTTTCTGTAGTGAATACAGAGACATTTCTTAGTGCAGAAGAGCGGGTGAGTAGTACTCGTGTTCGAACTGTGCTGGAAACCAATGATTTTACTGAAGCTGCGCGCCTACTCGGTCGGCCTTATACCGTCACTGGACGGGTTATGCATGGCCAGAAATTAGGTCGGCAGTTGGGTGTGCCAACAGCCAACGTCCGCATGCATCGTTTCCCGTGCCCTTTGAAAGGGGTGTATGCGGTGGAGGTGCAAGGTAATGGCTTTACTGGTCAAGGCGTTTGCAATGTTGGGGTTCGTCCGACTGTTTGTGGCCAGCAGCCGGTGCTGGAAGTGCACCTGTTTGATTTTGATAAAGATATTTATGGGCAGTTACTAGCTGTCGAATTTAAGCAGTTTATCCGTGAAGAGAAAAAATTCGACGGTATAGAGATGCTTAAACAACAGATTTTTGCAGATATTGAAGAAGTGCGGGATTTCTTTTCCCGCAGTTAGTCGTTAATTCGGAATTTAAAAACCATGACCGATTACAAAGCAACACTGAACCTTCCGGAAACAGCATTCCCAATGCGAGGCAATCTGGCTCAACGTGAGCCTCAGATGCTGAAAGATTGGCAGAAAATGGATCTGTACCAGAAAATTCGTGAAGTGAGTGCTGGCCGTAATAAGTTTACGCTGCACGATGGCCCTCCATATGCCAATGGTGATATTCACATTGGTCACTCGGTTAATAAGATTCTGAAAGATATTATTATCAAGTCCAAAACCATGAGTGGTTTTGATGCACCCTACGTGCCGGGTTGGGACTGTCATGGTCTGCCAATTGAGCACAAGGTTGAGACTAAACACGGCAAGGCAGGCGTTAAGCTTTCTCACAAAGAGTTCCGCCAGAAGTGCCGTGATTACGCTAAGCGTCAGGTTGAAGGTCAGAAGAAAGACTTTATCCGTCTGGGTGTGTTCGGTGATTGGGATAACCCATATCTGACCATGAACTTCGATACCGAAGCGAACATCATCCGTGCGCTGGGTAAAATCGCTGAAAACGGCCATTTGGTGAAAGGCTTTAAGCCGGTTTACTGGAGTGTGGTAGGTGGTTCTGCACTGGCTGAAGCGGAAGTTGAGTATCAGGATAAAACGTCTACTGCGATTGATTTGCGTTTTACACCGGTAGATCAGGAAGGTTTCCTGTCTAAATTCGAAGGTGTCAGCGGCGAAGGTGAAGCTTCGGTAATTATCTGGACAACAACACCATGGACTTTGCCATCTAACCAGGCGGTGTCTCTGGGTGGCGATCTGGATTACGTGCTGGTGCAGCTGGATCTCGGCCTGGGTGCTGAGCGTATCCTGCTGGCTGAAGGTCTGGTTGAAGATGCGATGAAACGCTACGGTGTGGAAGAGTACAGCATCGTTGGTCGTTGCCAGGGGCAGGCACTAGAAAGCTTTGAGCTGCAACATCCGTTCTACGAGCGAACTGTACCAGTGATTCTGGGCGATCACGTTACGCTAGACGCAGGTACTGGTGCGGTACATACAGCGCCGGATCACGGCGTGGAAGACTTTGAAGTAGGTCGTAAATACGGTATCGGCACAATGAACCTGGTTAATGCTTCTGGTGTGCTAGGCGAAGGTGCGGGTGTGTTTGCTGGTGAACACGTTTATAAAGTAGATGACAAAGTTGTTGCTCTTCTGGGTGAAAACAACAAGCTGGTACTGGAGCATAAATTCCAGCACAGCTACCCGCACTGCTGGCGTACAAAAACCCCGTTGATCTACCGTGCTACTCCTCAGTGGTTTGTTAGCATGGAAGAGAAAGGCCTGAAAAAAGATGCTCTGGAAGCGATCAAAGGTGTGGAATGGTTCCCAGGTTGGGGCCAGAACCGTATCGAAGCGATGGTTGAACAGAGTCCTGACTGGTGTGTTTCCCGTCAGCGTACCTGGGGTGTGCCGATTGCCCTGTTTATCCATAAAGAAACTCAGCAGCTACACCCGAATACACCTGAGCTGATCGAGAAGGTCGCTCTGGAAGTTGAAAAAGTAGGTATGGATGCTTGGTTTGATCTGGATGCTAGCGAATTGTTGGGTGCTGAAGCGGACCAGTATGAGAAAGTGACCGATACCCTGGACGTTTGGTTTGATTCCGGTGTGACTCACTACTCTGTAATTGATCAGCGCGATAATCTGGAATTTCCGGCAGATATGTATCTGGAAGGTTCTGACCAGCATCGTGGTTGGTTCCAGTCTTCCCTGAAAACAGGTATCGCAATCAAAGGCTGTGCGCCTTACAAGCAGGTACTGACACACGGCTTCACCGTGGATGGTCAGGGCCGCAAGATGTCTAAGTCTGTGGGTAACGTAGTTGCGCCGCAGGAAGTGATGAATAAATACGGTGCAGATATTCTGCGTCTGTGGGTTGCGTCTACCGATTACAGCGGTGAGATGACCTGTTCTGACGATATCCTGAAACGTGCGGCTGATGCTTATCGTCGTATCCGTAATACAGCGCGTTTCTTCCTGGCAAACCTGAGCGGCTTCGATCCAGCTCAGCATATGGTTAAGCCAGAAGATATGGTTGCGCTGGATGCGTGGGCCGTAGACCGTGCTGCTCGTCTGCAAGATGAGTTGGTGGGCCACTACAACCAGTACGAGTTCCTGCAGGTATTCCAGAAAGTATCCCACTTCTGTTCTCAGGATATGGGTGGCTTCTACCTGGATATCATCAAGGATCGTCAGTACACAGCGGCAACAGATTCCCATGCGCGTCGTTCTGCGCAGACAGCTCTGTACCATATCGTAGAAGCTCTGGTTCGTTGGATTGCACCAATCTGTAGTTTCACAGCTGACGAGATCTGGAAAACACTGGCGGGCGAGCGTTCCGTATCTGTTCATCTGGATACTTGGTATGAAGGCTTAACTAAGCTGCCGGAAAACAGTGAGCTGGATTCAGCGTACTGGGAACAGGTTATGGCGGTGAAAACTGCTGTAAACAAACAGCTGGAAGAGCAGCGTAATGCCGGTAACGTAGGCGGTAGCCTGGAAGCGGAAGTTACTCTTTTCTGTGACGATGCGATGTTGAACCTGCTGTCTAAGCTAGGTGATGAGCTGCGCTTCGTTCTGATTACCTCAAAGGCTGCTGTTGCTCCTCTTTCTGATGCAGAAGGAGCAGAAGCTACAGAGCTTGATGGTTTGCAGGTTAAAGTCGAGAAAAGTGCAGCTCACAAATGTCCGCGTTGCTGGCATTTCCGAGAAGATGTTGGTCAGGATTCGGATGATCCAGAGCTATGCGGCCGCTGTGTAGAAAACGTTAAAGGTGAAGGCGAAAGCCGTAGCTTTGCATAATGGATACGACACCGGCTATGGCACAGGATGTTGAATCGCTAAAGCATGAGGTAAAGGCAGAGAAAAACTGCCTTATCTGGCTTTGGTTGGCTGTTATTGTGGTCGCTGCAGATCTGTTTACTAAACATCTGGCAATCACTTATCTACAGTATGCCGATCCAAATCCGGTATTGCCGGTATTTGACCTGACCTTGTTGTTTAACAAAGGTGCGGCATTTAGCTTCTTGTCTGAAGCAGGTGGTTGGCAGCGTTGGTTCTTTACTGCGATAGCGGTTGTTGTAAGCATTATGCTGGTGCTATGGCTGCAGAAAACTCAGCGCCGATACTGGTGGTTAGGTCTTGGCCTTTCCATGATTCTGGGTGGGGCCGTCGGCAACCTTTATGATCGTGTGGTTCAGGGCTATGTGATCGATTTTATCTCGTTGCATTATGACAACTATTACTTTCCAGCTTTCAATCTGGCCGATACTGCAATCACATTAGGAGCGATTCTGCTGATTGTGGATATGCTGTTCCTGGAAGCTAAACGTAACAAGAAAGAAGAGACTGAAAATGAGTAAGCTGATTGGTCCGGGTAAAACCGTTACTTTGCACTTTGCTATCAAGTTGGAAGATGGGCAGATTATCGATTCTAACTTTGAAGCAGAGCCAGCAACATTCACGGTAGGTGACGGCAATCTGCTGGAAGGCTTTGAGAAAGCGCTTTTTGGTCTTGAAGAGGGAATGAAACAGACTCTAAGCATCCTGCCAGAAAATGGTTTTGGCATGCCAAACCCAAGCAATATCCAGAATGTGCCACGTAGTCAGTTTGATGGGATGGAGCTGGAACAAGGCTTGGTTATCTCTTTCTCTGATCCGGGTAATGGTGAACTGCCGGGAGTGATTGCAGAGTTTGACGATAAAATGGTGTCGGTGGACTTTAATCATCCTTTGGCAGGGAAAAAGATCGATTTTGAAGTAGAAATCCTCAAAGTCGCCGATGCTTAATCAGAGCACGTAACCGTTCATCGTCAGACAAACCCGAATATTTTTTATTCGGGTTTTTTGTGTT
This sequence comes from Neptuniibacter sp., assembly GCF_024231755.1. Taxonomy (GTDB): domain Bacteria; phylum Pseudomonadota; class Gammaproteobacteria; order Pseudomonadales; family Balneatricaceae; genus Neptuniibacter. Next base: position 49,566 of record NZ_JAAEQH010000305.1, on the reverse strand, counting down.
TTGGGAATTTTAAGCTACTCTTCACTTAGACCCCCAATCTATCTATGGCGTATGTTCCCTTAAACGACTAATCTTAGTAATAAGAGAAGAATTTATTTACTGGAAGTAGGTAATGTCTGTAAGGGAAAAAGGCTTCACATTGATCGAGCTGTTAGTAGTTATAGCGTTGATCTCAATTTTAGTATCCCTGGCTGGCCCAAGTTATCAAGTATTTATAGTTGATTCCCGGATATCGGGTTCTGTTAACGCAGCGCAGGGGCTGCTGTCGTATGCTCGTTCAGAAGCTGTAAAAGCACAGGACACAGTCACTGTCTGTGGCTCTGAGGACTCGGCTACCTGTTCCGGAACAGCGTCTTGGTCTAATGGCTGGCTTGTGTTTGTAGATCGCGATGCAGATCGAACAATTGATGGTGATGATCAGTTGCTGAAGGTTGCTGATGCTCAACAGGGTGGAAATACTCTGCGCCTGACAGGCATTAACTTAGCAACAGGAGTGATTCAGTTTAATTCCAGAGGAGAGCTTCAGGGAGCTGCGGCCACAGCAGGAACAGCGATATTGTGTCCTGCAGACAACAATACTCTAGATGCGCGTGGAGTTGTGGTTTATTTGTCGGGTTTTACCCGTCTGGCAGTTGATGAAGATAATGATGGTGTTGTTAATGATCATGCCGGGAATGATGTGACATGCCCATAAAGAATTATTCAGTTAAGAGCCAGCAAAAAGGCGTTAGCTTAATAGAAGTGCTGGTTTCTCTGATCATTGTATCTTTCGTGATGCTGGCGATAGCGTTGTACTCGATGACAGGGCTTAGTGAAAACCAGAGTGCGTATTTTCGCAGTCAGGCAAACTTGCTGGCATATGATATAGCTGATCGTATAAGAGGTAACTCTGATTACGCCCTGGAAGATGATGATAACTACAGCATTATTACTTCCGTTTCTGGGGATATACCTGATGCCCCTAACTGCATTTCCACGTCTGGGGGCTGTACAGAAGCAGAGTTGGCTGCTCAGGATCTACGTGAATGGGCTGAAAACTTTGTAGATGTTGCAGGGCAGGGCAGTGATGGGGGGACCTATCAAGCACTATTGCCAGATGCTGTTGGAAGTGTTGTGGTTAACGGTAATGCAGTGACGGTTACTGTTGCATGGCAGGAGTTGGACTGGGACCTTACGGGGGGAGCAAACCGTGGTGAGGGGACCGCACAACTACAAATTGAATTTATGATTTTTTAATTACTGATGAAGAATTTATTGTCTAAACAAGCGGGTGTATCACTCGTTGAGATCATGGTGGCACTTACAATTAGCATGTTCATCATGTTGGGCATTTTTCAGGTATTTGTTGGCACGAATCGAAGTAACAATCTCGGTAATGGATTAGCTAGAGTTCAGGAAACAGGACGCTTTGCTATTGATTTTATGGTCAGAGATCTTCGATTGGTTGGTTATCAGGGCTGTATTGATAACGAAGCAATTGATGTCACGATTTTATCAGATGATGCTGATGATCTGACAACTAATTTGGATACAACTGAGCTTCAGGCATTCCGCATAGCTGCGGATAACAGTATTGATGGTACAGCGCCAGCGGAGCTTGATGATGATGACTTGGACTTGGATGAAATGCAGGTGTTATCGGATGTTATCTATGTTCAACACGCGTCTGCACAGTCCTTTGCATTATCAGGTGCAGCAACAACCAGTGGATCTACTGCAACAGTTCCTCTGACTGAATCACCTACAGGGGTTGGCGCAGGTGATGTAATGATTATTACTAATTGTGAGGCTGCTGATATGTTTACGGTCGAAACGGCAGCAGGAACAAATATAACGTTAACCACGACAGGTGGTGAAAATTCAGCATTACCTTCAGCCCTCTACGATGCGGGTGATCTGGATGAAAATAGAGCACCAGCAGAGGTTATGTCGTTTGATGCGGTCGCTTATTACGTTAAAGATACAGGTAGAAATAACTCTACAGATGATGACGTATTCGGCTTGTATCAAATGAACTTATTAACAGGTGTTGAGCAGGAAATACTGGAAGGGGTTGAACGGATAGTTGTTGATTATGGTCAAAAACTAAGTACGGATAATATCCGCTATGTTCCGATCACGGATGCGAATTTGGATCTCAGCGAAGTTGATCGTCTGCGAGTTTCTGTCTTGGTAGCCTCAAATGAAAGGGTATTACAACAAGATGATGCCAATACCTATCAGATGCTAAGCACGACGGTCGTTCCCGCAGGAGGAACGGCTCCTACATATGCTAATGACAGAAGGCTACGTAGAGTTTTTTCGACTAGTTTTGTTATGAGAAATAGAGCGAGGTAATCTAGTGAATCGTTCTCGTAATAGTCAAAAAGGTATTGTTTTAGTTGCTTCGCTACTCTCGTTATTAGTGGTAAGCCTTGTTGTAACTGCGATGGTATCCACTTCAGGTTCTGAGACTCAGATGGCCTTTAATAGCCAGAGTCAGAACCAGACATTTCAGGCAGCAGAGAGTGGGGTGGACTTTATGCTGACTAACACGGATCTAATTTATGATGCACGGGATGCCTCAACAGGGTTATCCAGTGTACAGACAATTGACAACACAACACCGCGTTTAAATGGCGAAGCATTTTCGCGATATATGGGTGAAGGTATTCCTTTAGGCTACTCCCTAGGCGAAGCAAAGACTTTGAAGTTTGAAGTAGAAGCGCGGGGTTATGTCGATGATAACTCGACTTACGATGATGCGGATGATGAAGCACGAACAGAGCTTATCCAGGGCTTGTACCGCATTATATTTACAGACGGTTAAAAGGTGATTTCCATGAACTTTTCGCTGAAATCCTTAGTTTACGGTGTGCTGTTGACCTGGTACACAATGAGCCCTGTCTGGGCAGATGATACCGAGATCTATTTTGCAGGTACGGCCAATCTCATTGTTCGCCCAAATATTCTATTTGTACTGGATACCTCCGGGTCTATGGATGACAGGCCAAGTGGCGTCTACAGTGGACCTGACAAAATGGACTCCCTGCAAAGTTCCATGACCACCATTCTGAGTACGGTACAGGATGTGAATGTTGGCTTGATGCGTTTTTCTATACCAGGTGGCCCTATTCTGTATCCGGTCAAGTATATTGATGAAGAAGTCTCTACTTTTGAAGCAATGACTGGTACCAGTCAGTCGACTATTTCCAGTGATGACGATGACGCTGAGGAGAGAAGCGACGGGACAGTAGTCTTAAACAGTGACAGCCTTATTATGATGGAAAGTGAAGGCTTTGCTGTATCAAATACAGTTCAAGCTACTGTCACAGCCGGTTCAAATGATGCCTACGAGATCAGTAGTAACTCCTATAACGGTTTTGTTAGAAATACCCGATCATCCATTTGGCTAAACTATCGTTCAGGTTACTACCATACTGCTGGCGTACGTTTCAGTAGTGTGGATGTGCCTAAAGATGCAGACATAACCAGTGCGACTATTGATTTTACAGTCAATAACCAACGCTCAGGTTCACCTCAGATCGATATTTATGGCCAGAAATCTACTAATGCTTCAGCTTTTAGTAATTATTACTACAACCTATCTAATCGTACGAAAACTACCGCTAAGGTAGACTGGAATATCCCCTCTAGTTATAACCCGGGTGCCGGCTCAATTCTAACAGCGCCATATACTGCAGCTGATACACCTCCCGATACCGACCTTTCTGCAATTGTTTCAGAAATCACATCGCAAAGTGGCTGGGTTTCCGGTAATCCGATGGTATTCCTATTTGAAAGGCAGAGCGGTAACAGCAGTAACTACCGTCAAGTGTATTCCTATGACGGTAGTAATGATGATGCCCCAGTTCTGAATATCACCTATGGTTCAACCCAGGCCGGGGCAACTAATGCATTGGTTGCGTTACGTTTCAATAATGTTTGGGTGCCACAAGGTGCTGATATCACATCAGCAACAGTGTCAGTAACAGCGGCCGCAGATTCTGATGCAGGTGGTGACTGGCTTTTCCGTGCTGAGGCTGCTGATGATAGTGAAGCGTTTACTGATACGGATAGTAGTTTAAGTGTACGCACGCAGACTACTGCTGTTGCCACTGACTCGCTACCCGCATGGACTGAGGGGGATTCTTATACCTCTCCAGATCTGTCTGAGGTGATCGAAGAGGTTACAGATCGGTCTGGTTGGTGTGGCGGAAGCAGTATAACGGTCTTCGTATCGGGAGTAACTGCAGAGAAGCTTATTCGCTCTCATGATGACAGCAGTGCTACTGCCCCCGTACTTGATATCGCATATGACACCGGCTCTGTTTCGGACAGTTCGTGTTTTATGCATGAAGCCGAGGTGCTCGTTACAGATAGTGATGATGATGTCGAGCAGAATGGAACAAGTGTTGACTATGATGGTACCCAACTACAGTTGGGCGGTAATGATTATACCGGCCTGCGCTTTAATGATGTGCCTTTGATCGGAAATGCGGAAATTCAGGAAGCCTATCTGGAATTCTCAGTAGCTGACAATGATGTTTCTTTACCTGCTTCCCTGACAATTGAACTGCAGAGTAGCAACGATGCACCCGCCTATACATATAGCACTCGCCCAAGTACACGTAGTACAGTGTCGGGTTCTGTAAGTTGGTCAATCAGTAGTGGTTGGACTACCTCTGGCACAGTGTATCGATCACCAGATATTTCTGACCTACTGGAGAGTGTAGTTGGCCTTTCTGGCTGGGACGCTGGCAATAGTGTGGCGGTTATTATTACAGGCTCAGGGCAAGTGGAGGGGTCATCGTATGATGGCAGTAATATTGCTCCAAAATTGGTTATCAAAGCGTCTCAAGACCAGTTTGATATTGCTTCTACCACAGTAAGGGATGAACTACTAGCGGAAATTGAAGAGCTGAGCCCCTCAGGTAATACTCCAGTGGTCGACACTTATTATGAAGGAGCGCTGTACTATAAAGGCTTAGATGTAGATTACGGTAAAACAAGGGGTTATAGCTATTCAAACCCTTCAAACCGTTATACAAGGGTTTCCCATCCTGACTCTTATGTTGGGGGCACGGTTGTTCGTGACGCTAGCTGTACAGATGCTGATCTGAGTGCGTCAGCATGTGCAGACGAATATATAGATGATTCATCATCAACCCCTACTTACACCTCGCCAATAACCGAAGCTTGCCAGAAAAGTTATATTGTCTTGCTTACTGATGGTTATGCCAATGAGAATGAATCGATCACTAAAATAGAATCGATGATAGAAACTCATCTCAAGAGTGTGGATGAGTTAGGGGATGAAGAATCATATTCCTGTGAAAATATTGATAATGATGAAGAGTGCGGTCATGAATTAGCAAACTTCATGGCCAATTATGACCAGAGTGGCTTAACCGGAACGCAGAAAGTTAAAACCCACACAATTGGCTTTGATATCAATGACTCTTGGTTACAGGGAATAGCAACCGAGGGGGATGGTACCTACTACGAAGTAGATAATGCAGCGGATCTTACTGAAGCATTTGACCAGATCATTAAAGCAATAAAAGCTGCCAACACGACCTTTACACAACCTGGTTTTACGGTGAATAACTTTAACCGTTTGAGTCACCGGGAAGATATCTACTTCTCACTATTCAAGCCACAAGAGTATGATAAGTGGTATGGGAACCTTAAGAAGTATCGCTTGGACGGCGCAACTAAGGCGATTGTAGACCTCAATGGTGACCCTGCTGTATCCAGCGAAACGGGTTTCTTCCAGGCTGATACGCAAAGCTTCTGGTCAGATGAACCAGACGGCATAGAGGTAGAGAGTGGCGGAGCAGCTGAGAATGCACCTACCCCCTCAACTCGTAACCTCTTCACCTACACCGGTGCATATCCGTCTCCACTAAATAGTGGGGGGTTGAATGTATTAAGTCATTCTAACAACAGCCTAAATGAGCTTAACGATTATGTAACCAAGGCGATGTTAGGTATCGAATCCGAATCTAACACATATCGCAGAGATCTGATTCGTTGGGCAAGAGGCGAGGACTCAAACCGTAATAATCGTCAGGAAATGGGAGACCCGCTACATTCCATTCCTATCATTGTTACCTACGATACTGACCCAGAAGAAGAGACGTATGACAGCACCGTCTTTGTCGGTACAAATGAAGGTTATATCCATGCGATTGATGCCGATGATGGATCAGAGGTATTTTCCTTCGTTCCCCAAGAGCTGTTATCAAACTTAAATGAGTTTTATGTAAACGCTGAAACGGGAACTGATAGACCCTACGGTATGGATGGCGGACTTTCTGTAATCGCTCATGATGATAACGGTGATGATGATTTCCTAGATACCTACGATTATGTCTGGTTGTATGCAGGTATGAGACGAGGAGGACGAAATTATTATTCACTGGATGTTTCAGATCGTAGCAACCCTGAGCTTAAGTGGGTAATCAAAGGTGGATCAGGAGGAACGACAGGCTTCACTGAGCTGGGTTACACATGGTCAAAACCTACTGAAATTTCAGTGAACTTTGATGGCACTACTAAAACCTTACTATTGTTTGGTGGGGGCTATGACCCTAGCCAAGATAGCAGAACAACTCGTGGTGCCGATGTTATGGGGCGTGCTATCTACATGGTGGATGCAGATACAGGGGAGTTGTTCTGGTCTGCGGGTAGTGATGATACTTATGACCTGACCCTTGCTGATATGGACTACAGCGTTCCGTCGGATATTACTGTCCTTGATATGAATCGTGATGGTAATGCCGACCAGTTCTATGTTGGAGATATGGGAGGCCAGGTTTGGCGTTTTGACATCAACAATGGTACAGATGATTTGTCTGCATTGGTCAATGGTGCTGTTATTGCTGACCTGTCTACTTCAGGAAGTACTGCAAACAATCGACGTTTCTATCATGCTCCTGACCTAGCATTGGTTGTAGATGGCAATACTGAGATCCTCACTATTGGTATTGGTTCAGGGTGGCGTGCGCATCCTCTAGATGAAGTGGTAGAGGACCGCTTTTACTTGATCAAACAGTTTTCCGGTATCTACGGCCCACCATCAAGTTATACTGAACTTTCAGAAAGTAATTTGTATGACGCCACGAATAACCTGATTCATGAAGGTACAGAGGAAGAGCAAGAAGAAGCTGAGCTGGGTCTTACCAGTGGAGCAAGCCGTACTCATGAGGGTTGGTATATTCGTTTAACCAATCCAGGTGAGAAAGTGTTGGCTAAGAGCTTAACTATCGCTGGCAAAATCGTTTTCACCACTTATGAACCTGAACCACCTGATGAAGTGAGCTGTCAGGCGGTACAGGGTACTGCTCGAGCATATTATGTCGATATTCTTTTGGCTACCCCACAAATTGATGGGGATAATGATGGTGATCTTGATAAGAGTGATCGGGCTATAGCCTTGGATCAAGGGGCTATTCCAGCATCACCTAAGATTATTGACCCAGAAACAGGTGCTCCAGTGGTTCTGATTGGTCCAGAAATACTGGATGAAGTCGATACCGGCAAACAACTCTATAAAACCTATTGGCGAGAAAATGAGGAATAGGGATTTATTGTGAAAAAACAAAAAGGTTTTTCGTTGCTCGAACTCATGATCGCTGTATTGATTGTGGGACTCATTTCTGCGGTAGCGTACCCCAGCTACCAGCAGTATATTACTGATTCTCGCCGGGTTGATGCTCAGCAAGCATTGCTGAGCTTTGCCAACGCAATGGAGCGCTTTAAAGTAGAAAATATGGTTTACACCGGGGCTGCTAGCGGTGGTGCAAATTCAGGGCCTCCCGCCGCAACATTATTCCCTTCACAAGCTCCAGTTGATGGAGGGACTGCGTTCTATAATCTGACCATTGAGTCTTCGGCAACGCGAAGCTACATCCTCAGAGCTGACCCAATTGGCACTCAAAATGGTGATGGGTTAATGGAAATCCTCTCAACAGGTATCAAACGTTGGGACAAAAATGACGATGGTGATGCCACCGATGCAGGAGAAAATAATTGGGAAGACTAGATTTGTACAAAAAGGCTCTTTGCTCATTGCATTGAGCCTTTAACTCGTTTCATGTCAGACTTGAACGAGTAGAAGATTGGATAGTGGTAATAATGATAAAAAACTAATAACCTATAGCTAATACACCCTCTGAAATGGACTTTTTCAGTGCCAAAAGGAATCGGCTTTCCCCACAGCAAAGTATGCCGTAATTTTTAAGTAGCAAACTGCTTCGATGCATTTGCTTCTTAGTTCTAGTTGGTACTCCTTAGTTCATCTCAATTAATAACGTCATACCTAAGGTCAGGGTTTTGTTTGGAGCCTGTCAGAATAGGTATGGAATTGTGGTATTGCTTTCTTCATAGAAGTACCCACCGCAATGGAAGTGGATTAAGGAATAATCTCAATGCGAAAGTCTATCAAGTCGGTTGTTTATGGTTTTCTCCTGGCCATTTATTCGACCTCTCCAGTTTGGGCCGATGACACCGAGATTTTCTTCGGGGGAACTACAAGTGTGACGGTTAGGCCAAATATCCTATTTGTCTTAGATACCTCGGGATCCATGTCTTGGGATACTTCGGGTACGAGATGGAGTACCGATGACGGGCCTATTCGTATAGATGAGATGAAAACGGCGTTGCGAACAATTCTATCTAGTGTTCAAGACGTTAACGTTGGCCTAATGCGTTTTCATGTTCCCGGCGGACCTATTCTGTACCCTGTCACTAATGTTGATGAAAATTTAACCGGTTATGATCCTATTAATGGCTCGAGTCGTTCTCAAATCAGTTCTTCCTTTGATGATGCAGAGGAGCGTAGTGACGGAACTGTAGTGATTGATGGGGATGAACTTTTCTTAATGTCAGCGGCAGAGGGAGGAGAGGACGTTTCTGTTCCTGTGGCTTTTGAGCGTAGCGTTTTGAGCAACAGTGACGATGCATTTGAGATCAGGTCTGGCAACAAAGAAGATGAAGTCAAGCTTTCCTCTAATCGTTTACATATTCCGTATCGAAACGGTAACAATAACAACAGCAGGTATAAGACCGCTGTTGGTGTTAGGTTCACCCATATCGACATTCCCCAAAATGCGACCATAAACAGCGCTTCTATAGATTTTGTGGTGGCCAAGAAAAGAAGTGGGACGCCGCGTGTTGACATCTATGGTGAAGATTCTGACAGCCCTGCTAGTTTTTCCAGTAGTGATAATGATATTACCGATCGTGACCGCACCTCTGCAAAAGTTGATTGGACTATCTCATCAAACCCTAATGATGGGGGAGTAATGTCAACCCCTGATATTTCGTCACTAGTCTCGGAAATAGTTTCCAGAGATGATTGGGACGCTCAGGATGAGATGGCTTTTATTTTCTTGAATGATCAAGGAAGTTCAGACGCATGGAGACAATTCGCTACTCATGATCACGGAAGCTATGATCCAGCACTGCTAAAGATAAATTATTCTGCAGTTCAAGGTCCGGTAACTAATAGCATAGTAGCTTTGAGATTTAATAATGTTCAGGTTCCGCAAGGTGCTGAAGTAACCAGTGCAACGGTTTCTTTCCCTATTGCTGAGGACTCTTCGGTTGGGGGGTACTTAACATTCAGAGCTGAAGATGTCGATAACAGCAGTTCATTGTCAACATCAAATGGCAGCATATCTGGAAAAGCAACGACATCGGCTTCTGTTGGTACTTCAATCTTATCTTCCTGGACGGCAGGGGAACTCTATAACTCTCCTAACCTGGCCTCTGTAGTAGAAGAGGTCACTGATCGCTCCGATTGGTGTGGTGGCAACAGCTTAACCATTCTGATTGAAGGTGCTGATGCAACTAAGTTAATGGAAGCTTATGATAAAAGCGCTACAGGGGCAGTTCTTGATATTGAGTATGATGTAAATAGTGTTTCTAGTACCGCCTGTATCGGGGGCCAACAAAGTGTGGTTGTGGATGATGGGAATGATGATGTTGAAGAACGCTCCAGTACCTTATATCCCAGCGATACAGAGATACAGTTAGGCGTAGATGAAAGTGACAATTCACAGAAAGTTGGTTTGCGCTTTAATAATATAAGGCTGAACCAAGATGCAACGATCAGTTCAGCTTATATCGAGTTTGCGGTTGTTGACTTGCCTAATCTTAGTTTGCCCGCAAACTTAACCATCAAAATTGAAAATTCTGACAACGCTGCTGCATTTACAGCGATAGATCGGCCCTCTAACCGAAGTACATTAAGTTCAAGTGTTAGTTGGACTATAAATAGTGGTTGGGATCAAACAGGCCAGATCTATCAGTCACCAGACCTTTCAACTTTAATCGAGAGTATTGTCAGTCGCTCTGGATGGACTCAGGGCAACAGTTTGGCATTTGTTATTGAAGGCTCCGGTCGTGTTGAAGCGGCTTCTCAAGAGGGTAGTACGCTCGCACCAAAATTAGTTATAAATGCGTCTTCTAACCAATTTGATATATCAACCCAAACTGTAAGGCAGGAGTTAATTGATATAACCAATGGGTTAAACGCGTCAGGTAATACTCCCATTGTGGATGCGCTGTTTGAGGCGGCTAGTTACTATAAAGGCGCTCCAGTTAAGTATGGTTTGAACCGAGGGAATGACGATGACAACCCAGAAAACCATACCTCCAGGGTGTCTCACTCATTATCCTATACTGGGGGAACTGTCGTTAGGCCGTCAGGCTGTAATGCTTCAGACCTAAGTGATGCAGACTGTGCTGATGAATATATTAGCGGTTCACCAAACTATATATCCCCTATTACTGAAACCTGTCAGAAAAACTACATTGTCATGCTAACCGACGGCGCAGCTACGTATAATGATTCTGCAGATGATGTGATGGATATGACAGGGTTAACCAGTTGTGACCACGACGACAATGATGAGGAGTGTGGTCCTGAGATACTGGAATATTTGAGTGGTACGGATCAAAGTGGGTTATCTGGCGATCAGGTCGTTAAGACCTATACCATAGGATTTAATTTCTCTAGCAACTGGCTGAGAGGCTTAGCTACTGCCGGGCAGGGGGGGTTCTACGAGGCTTCTAACTCTGCTCAACTCGTCAATGTTTTTGATGACATTATTAAGAGCATCAAATCCTCCAATACATCCTTTTCTCAACCAGGTATAACTATCAACCAGTTCAACCGGTTGAGCCATCGTGAGGATATTTATTTTTCACTCTTTAAGCCATTGGAAACCGAAAAGTGGTTCGGCAATCTGAAGAAATACCGTTTAGATGGAGCCAGTGGAACGATAAAAGATGCCTTAGATGTAACTGCGATTGATCCTGACAGTGGATTTTTCAGTGTCAATGCTCGTAGCTTTTGGTCGAATCAAACCGATGGTAGTGATGTGGAATTAGGTGGTGCGGCTGAAAAATTACCAAATCCTGATTCAAGGTCACTTTATACCTACACGGGATCTTATCCTGTCCCCGCTTCAGGCCTGAATGATCTTACCCATGATGATAATAGGGTGCATGAGGATAACTCTGATATTACTAAAGCAATGTTAGGGATTTCATCCTATACCAACTCTTATCGGGAAAATTTGCTTGAATGGACTCGGGGTGAAGATGATCAAGGTAATAATCGTAAGGCAATGGGTGATCCTTTACATTCCATCCCTATTCTCATGACATACAGTTACGATATAGCAGATGAGACTTACGATAGTACAGTGTTTGTGGGTACAAATGAGGGCTTTATTCATGCTATTGACACCGAAACAGGTGTAGAGCAGTTCGCTTTTATTCCCAAGGAACTGCTCGGCAACCTAAATAGATACTATACCAATGCTGAGAATACGACTAACCGAGCTTATGGTATGGATGGCGGGTTAACTATCATTGCGGAAGACGGCAATAACGATAGTGATTATATCGATACGAATGATGACTACGTTTGGTTATTTGCAGGCATGCGACGAGGAGGCAGAAATTATTACGCCTTGGATGTTACTGACAGGTCAAAGCCCGAGTTGAAATGGGTAATAAGGGGTGGATCTGGAGGCACAACCGGATTTGGTGAGTTGGGGTATAGCTGGTCTAAGCCTAAACCGATCACTATTAATTATGATGGAACGAACTTGCAACTCTTATTGTTTGCGGGAGGTTATGACCCTAGTCAGGATACCAATACGACTCGTAGTACCGATACTATGGGGCGAGCAATCTATATGGTTGATCCTGATACGGGAGAACTGTTCTGGTCCGCAGGTATCAGTAATGCACATGATTTGACCTTGGCAGATATGAATTACAGTATTCCTTCTGATGTAAATCCTATTGATATCAATAATGATGGTAAAACTGATCAACTATATGTCGGTGATATGGGGGGGCAGGTCTGGCGATTTGATATCAATAATGGGGCTGAAACTAAAGCCGATTTAGTAACCGGTGGTGTTATCGCGGATTTGTCCGTTTCTTCTAGCACTGTAAATAATAGGCGCTTCTATTATCCACCTGATATTTCTCTCAATGTGAGTGGTTCCAATCGAGTTTTAGCCATCGGAATTGGGTCCGGGTGGAGAGCTAGCCCACTGAATACGGAAGTTCAGGACAGGTATTACGTAATAAAAGAGTTCGATCACATTTTTGAAGCGCCTCAGTCTTACACTAAGCTTACTGAGAGTGATCTTTATGATGCGACATACAATCTAATAGCTGAAGGTGATGAGTCTGAAAAAGAAGATGCTATCGCAAAGTTATCTAATGGTAGCGATAGAACAGCTGAGGGGTGGTATATCCGGCTCTTGAATTCAGGTGAAAAAGTACTTGCAGCAAGTTTGACCGTCAATAGCCAGATTATTTTTGTGACTTATGAGCCTAAGGCTCCCGATGAAGTCACTTGTGAACCCAAAAATGGTACGTCGAGGGCGTACTTGGTTAAAGTTTTGACCGCTGAGCCTGTCTCCGATATTACCGGTGATGGCAATTTGAATAAAACAGATCGAATTGTACAATTAGAGCAAGGCACGATACCTGCAACTCCTAAACTTATTGATCCAGAAACAGGAGCTCCGGGTATTTGGATCGGAACAGAGGGACTGGAAGAAGCAGATGTTGGTAAGCTGCTCTACAGAACTTACTGGCGTGAAAAAACAGATGAATAGAGATTAACCTAAGGCCTCAGTATTGAGGCCTTTTTTCAATTCACCTCACAACACGGATGTTAAAGAGGTTTTTATGGACAAGGACGTTTATTGCGGCCCTTTGCGGCTTGGCGGCTTCTCTTTGATAGAGCTGCTTATTTCATTGGCGCTGTTTTCTATTCTGATCAGTATCGCGCTGCCTTCATATTCCTATCTTGTGCAAGACAGACATGCCGATACCGCGGCAAGGCAGTTGTTTACTTTGCTGTCTTATACTCGGCAGCAGGCGATTACACGTAAGCGGCAAGTCGTGATCTGTGCCGCGGCTGATGACAGCTTCTCACAGTGCATCCCTTTCAAATGGTCAGGCAGATCCGATTGGTCTCAAGGGGTGATGATCTTTGTTGATGGGGATAAGAATGAACGTTTTTCTGCTGAAAACGACGAGTTGTTAAAAGTTGCCCGGTTAGATAGTGCTGTAGTGGATGTAAGCTGCACAACAGGGAGTTTTATTGCCTATAAAGGTACTGGAATATTACAGGGTTTTTCCAATGGTACGTTGACCTTTACTTCTGGTGATTACAGCAGGCAACTTAAAGTGACCAATATCGGCAGAGTAAGGTTTATAGATTGAGCTAGAGCTCTGGAGATCTTGCTGTTTTAGTATCAGAATAGGTCTCCTATTTTCTAGTTTGAGTCTGGAGCTGTAATGGCTGATTTTCTGATCATTGGGGGCGGTGTCATCGGTATGATGATGGCCCGTGAACTTGCACAGAGCGGTGCTGAAATTACTTTGGTGGATCGCAAGGCTTGTGCCCAGGAATCTAGCTGGGCTGGTGGTGGTATTGTCTCCCCTTTATACCCTTGGCGTTATCCAGAGCCGGTAACTCAGCTCGCGACTTGGTCGCAAAGCAGCTATGTACATCTGGCTCAGGAACTACTGGAAGAAACCGGATATGACCCTGAGCTACGTCAGAAAGGGATGTTGATGGTTGATGTTGAGGATCAGGCGGAAGCCCTGGCTTGGGCAGAGAAATATCACCGTCCTCTACGCAAAGTAGATTCAAGTTTCCTTTATGAGAAAGAACCAGAATTAGTCAAAGGCCTGGAAGAGGGGCTGTGGATGCCAGAAGTTTGTAGTATCCGTAACCCGCGCTTGGGTCGCTCTTTGCGTAGAAGTCTGGAAATTAATCCCAGAATAACCTTGTTGGAGCATTGTGATGTCACCGGATTTGTTGCCGATGAGAATAAGATAATCGGAGTCGATACATCCGAAGGTCAGGTCTGTGGCACGCAGGTGGTAATTGCAGCGGGTGCCTGGAGTGGTGAACTTCTGGGATTGTTGGGGTTAGAACTACCGGTAGAGCCTGTGCATGGACAGATGATGTTATTCAAAGCAGAACCGGGTCTAGTAAACCGGGTTGTGCTAAAGGATGGGCGTTATGTCATCCCGCGTAATGATGGTCGGGTTCTGGTAGGTAGCACACTGGAGCGTATTGGCTTTGAGAAGCGTACAACAGAAGAAGCCGCTAGCTCCCTCTATGAAACGGCTATAGATATTATTCCTGCTTTGCAAAACTATAAGGTTGAACACCACTGGTCGGGTCTGCGACCAGGTTCACCCGAGGGTATTCCTTTTATCGGAGCTGTAACGGGCTATGAAAATTTGTATGTAAATGCTGGGCAGTTCCGCAATGGTCTGGTGTTAGCCCCTGCGTCTACACGATTGCTGGCGGATATACTGTTAGAACGAGAGACTATCATTCCGGCTGAACCCTACCAGATGTAGTTTTCAGGCAAGATAAAAGAGTAATATGGGACAGATTTAAATCTGTCCCTAAACGCTAAACGCGTTTAATCGTAAATTGTAGGGATTGGCGCTCGTTTGTGCTGGGTTTTCAAATAGATCTCAATGAGCCGATCGGATACCTCTGAGCTAACCGCTTTACCTTCTAAGAAGTCATCAATTTGATCGTAGGTCAGTCCGAGGGCATGCTCATCTGCTTTCTGGGGGGTAAGGCACTCCAAATCTGCGGTTGGTGTTTTTTCAACTAGAAGTGATGGCGCGCCTAGTGTTTTTGCGAGAAGGCGTACCTGGCGTTTGCTCAGGCCGAACAGTGGAGCCAGATCACAGGAACCGTCGCCCCATTTAGTGTAAAAACCGGTAATGTTTTCAGCTGAGTGATCGGTACCTAATACCAGCCCCCCAACGATCCCTGCCACTTCATATTGTGCCACCATACGAGCCCGTGCTTTTACATTTCCTTTTGCAAAATCAATTGCGTGTTCGCTAGCTTCATGAAGTGAAGTGCTCTCCATTGCAGTAAGTACTTCTGCATGGATACCGTCCACGCCAGGTTTTACATTAATGGCGATACTTTCGCTCGGTTGGATGAAGCTTAATGCTAGCTGTGCGTCTTCTTCATCTTGCTGTGTACCGTAAGGTAGGCGTACAGCAACAAATTTATAGTCCTGGCTACCTTCTTCGCTGTTGAGTGCCTCGACAGCTAGTTGTGCCAGCCTACCGCAGGTTGATGAGTCCACTCCACCGCTGATACCAAGAACCAAATGCTTCAAGCCAGACTGTTTTAAACTATTTTTAATGAAATGAACCCTACGGGCGATTTCTTCTGCTGGATTGATCTCAGGTAGGACCTGCATCTCTTTGATGATTGCTTCAGCCTGCATGGTAATGAATCTCTTTGCACTGGTGTTTAGAAAGCCATTGTATGCAAATGATAGATAGCCTGAAAAGAGGAAAAGAAGATCGTTGCGGGGAAATTAAAAAAGGCACCGTTATGGTGCCTTTTTCGAAGATATTTGATGCTTATTCGGCCTTTTCTGGCTCCTCTTCATCATCAAAAACACCAAAGGTCAGTGTGCTGAAGATTGAGCGTTCTGGCTCTGGAGCTTTTTCGCTCATTCGTACAGGTGTTACAACAGGAGCATTTTCCTGTGTATCGCTAAACAGATCGAATGTGGCAGCGTCGAATAGCGTTTTCTCACCACGGTATAGTGGCTGGTAAACATAATCAGGGAAGTTCTGGTTCAATACTGATTGGGCATCTGCAGCTAGGTCCTGTTGACCAAGCAAAGTATAGGCTTCGATCATGAGTGCCAGTGCATCGGGTACCGCAGGTGTTTCCTGCATGTTCTCGATAACGTAACGTCCACGGTTAGCTGCTGCAACAAAAGCCTCACGCTTAATGTAGTAGCGGCCTACATGGACCTCGTAAGCAGCAAGACGATTTTTCAGGTACACCATACGTTTCTGTGAGTCAGGTGCGTATTGGCTGTTTGGGTAGCGGGTAACTAGCGTATTAAAGCTTTCAAATGAATCCAGTGCTGCCCCTGGATCACGCATTGTTTCATCAATTGGAAGGTACTGAGTGATCCATGAAATATCTTGTTCAAAGGCGGTAAGCCCTTTCAGATAGTACGCATAATCAATATTGTCGTGATTTGGGTGTAAGCGGATAAAACGGTCTGCCGCAGCACGTGCCGCTTCCGGTTCATAATTATTGAAGTAAGCGTATATCAGTTCCAGCTGAGCCTGTTCAGAGAAACGGCCGAACGGGAAACGCGCTTCTAGCGTTTGCAGCTTTTCAATGGCGACCTCAAAGTTCGAGTCGTTCATTGCTGTCATAGCATCTTTGTAGAGCTGCTGTTCAGGTACGTCTGGAACTTCCTGAACATCTTCAAACCATGAGCAGGCAGTGGTCACAAAGCAGAATAGTGTGATAGCAGCGAGTTTGGAAATACGCATCTTTAATATTAATCCCGGTGTAGTCTCAGGCCCGAACAGTTATACTGGGCGCAATATGAGTCCGTACAAATTTAAACGGCCTATTTAAACACAACTCACCGAGCCTGTTAACAACGGAAGCAGCGAATAAGCCTGAGGTGTTCAGGATTTATTCTCAGGATCCCTTGTTAACAGGGCTCGAGCTAAATCTGACTGGTTCTGATGTCCGATCAAATACAACTTGAAGCAACTGTTTCCGAAGACCTTATCGGTAAACGCCTGGATCAGGCTGTTGCGCAGCTATTTCCCGATTATTCCCGTTCTCGTCTACAGGCATGGATCAAAGATGGTTCTCTGACCGTGGATGGTGAGGTAAAACGCCCAAGAGACAAACTGCTTGGAGGGGAGAGGGTTGCAGTAGCCGCTCAGTTGGAAGTTATTGAGGAGCACAAGCCGCAAGATATCCCGCTGGACATTGTGTATGAGGATGAGCATATCCTGGTGATTAATAAACCCGCTGGACTGGTCGTTCACCCTGCGGTTGGACACCGTGATGGCACGCTTTTGAATGCGCTGTTGTTCCACTGCCCTGATATTGCTCAGGTGCCGCGGGCGGGTATTGTGCATCGTCTGGATATGGATACCACTGGTTTGATGGTGGTAGCTAAAACCATAACTGCACAGACTGATCTGGTGGATCAGCTTCAGGAACGTTCTATGGGACGTGAATATGAAGCGGTAGTGCATGGTGTGATGACTGGCGGCGGTATAGTAGATGAGCCAATGGGACGGCACTCTAAAAACCGTCAGAAGATGGCGGTGGTTGGTGTCGGTAAAGAAGCAATCACACACTACCGGGTTTTACAGAAGTTACGAGCGCATACCCATATTCGCCTGAAACTTGAAACCGGGCGTACTCACCAGATTCGTGTGCATATGGCGCATATCAATTATCCGCTGGTGGGTGATCAGTTGTACGGTGGGCGTTTCCGTCTTCCGAAAGGCTGTAGTGACGATATGATCGATACGTTGAGGGCTTTCAAACGTCAGGCGTTACATGCCAAAAAGTTAGAATTGTGGCATCCCGAAACAGGTGACCTGATGTCTTGGGAAGTGGACCTGCCTGATGATTTTCAGCAGCTGTTGGATGTCTTGTCTGCTGATGCAGAAGCGAATGATATGGACGCTTAAGCCGTGCGTTATATTCCAGCGGAATGGCAAGCGCCTAAAAACGTTAAGGCTCTGACTACAACGCGTTTGGGTGGTTGTAGTGAAGACCTGTTTGCCAGTCTGAACCTGGGGGACCACGTTGACGACAGTCCCGAGAAGGTGGCAGATAACAGGCTGCGCTTGCTGGAAGATTTGGGACTAATTGAAAAACCTCAATGGCTGCAGCAGGTCCATGGTACGGACGTTGTTCAAGCGATAAGTGATGGTGTTTGTCGTGAAGCCGATGCTTGTTGGAGTGATGAGAAAGGTGTTGCCTGTATTGTTATGACGGCAGATTGTCTTCCGGTTTTTTTTGCGGATAAAAGCGGCTCAAAGGTTGCGGTGGCCCATGCAGGCTGGCGTGGTCTGTGTGATGGAGTTCTAGAAAAGACCTTAGCTCTTTTTGAACAGCCGGATGAAACTCATATCTGGTTGGGCCCTGCTATTGGTCCATCTGCATTTGAAGTTGGTGGCGAGGTATTACAAGCTTTTGTAAATAAGCAGGCGGAGGCCATTCAGGCTTTTACTCCTGTTCAGGGCAGGGAAGGAAAGTATCTGGCTGATATATATATGCTGGCTAAGCTTCGTTTACAGGCTTTCGGTGCAGAGAAGATCAACAGTTGCGATCTGTGCACCTATACTGATGAAAGTAACTTTTTTTCTTACCGCCGTGATGGTCAGACTGGACGGATGGCAAGTCTGATCTGGATCGAATAGCTCCACTAGGATTTTCCTGTTTTGTCAGAAACAATTAAAACTGAACTCTTTGTTGATCTACTCGCTTCAGATCCGTCTATCTCTATGGATCTAAAATACTTCACGGGTGATAACTTTGTAGGTGAAAAAATAGCTGGTTATGAGAGGGAGATCTGTCTGATTACGCAGCCAGCTGCGCAAGCGTTGGAGAGGGTGCAGCAGCAACTGGCGACTTTTGG
This sequence comes from Neptuniibacter sp., assembly GCF_024231755.1. Lineage (GTDB taxonomy): Bacteria > Pseudomonadota > Gammaproteobacteria > Pseudomonadales > Balneatricaceae > Neptuniibacter. The sequence goes on along the minus strand of NZ_JAAEQH010000305.1, from coordinate 30,562 downwards.
TTTGGGCTTGAAAGTATTTGATGCGTACCGACCGCAACGTGCCGTGAATCATTTTATCAACTGGTGCGGCAGTGAAGGTCCATGTCTCACTCAGTCACGATTTTTTCCTGACCTGGAGCGTAATCAGCTGTTCAGTGAAGGGTATCTGGTTAGACATTCAAGCCATAGCAGAGGAAGTACAGTTGATCTGACCTTGGTTGATCGTCAAACAGGTCAGGAACTGGAGATGGGAACAGAGTTTGATTTCTTTGGCCCTGAATCCTGGTTTGACTGCTTAACTGTATCGGGTCAGGCGAGAGCAAATAGAATGCTGTTACAGCAGGTGATGGTTCAGCATGGCTTTGTACCGTTTCATCAGGAATGGTGGCATTTTACCTTGCAGGATGAACCTTACCCGAACAGGTATTTTGATTTTCCTATCAACTAGGCGAATTCTCCAGTTGGCATTTAGCAGTTGCTATTTCCAGTGTTCATTAATGCGGAAGGTGGCAACCCAGTCTGGGATCATATCTGCGGGCATAGGTTTCGCTATGCCGTAGCCTTGTGCATTATCACAACCCAGTTGCAGTAAGCATCGACCATGCGCAGCACTTTCTACCCCTTCGGCGATAACTTCCCGATTGAAGGCTTTGCCTAATCCAATGATCCCTTCAACAATAGTTTTATCCTCTTCGTCTTCAAGCATATCCATTACGAAACTGCGGTCAATTTTAACGGTGTCTGCAGGGATCTTGCGTAGGTAGGTCAGCGATGAATAACCGGTACCGAAATCATCTAATGCAAAGCGTACTCCCAGGTCATGGCACTGATCAATAATGGTCGAAGCTACCCCTATATCTTCAAATGCAGCAGTTTCAAGTACTTCCAGTTCAATTGTGTCATGCGGCACTTCTGAATATTCTTGTAGCAGGGAAGCCAGTTGCTCTGGGAATTTAGGGCTTTGTAAGTGTTGAGCTGAGATATTGATGCTCATAGATAGATCAAGCCCTGCAGAACGCCATATCCTTAGCTGGCTGACGGCTTCCTCCATTACCCAGGCCCCTAATGCTGTGGATAAACCAGGGTCAGTTATTTGAGGCAGAAAGCTATCCGGAGGGAGTAAATTTAATGTGGGGTGTTGCCAGCGTATTAACGCTTCCACACCATATACACATCCGGTACGCATATTAACTTTGGGTTGATAAAACAAGACAAACTCGCGGTTGTCTAAAGCAGAACGGATCTCATCCTGTGCTTTATGTTGGTCTTGAGTTTGGCGGTCAACTGCGGGATCGAAAAAGTGATAACGGTTACGCCCGGTTTGTTTAGCCGTGTACATAGCCTGGTCGGCATGGCGTATTAGGGTATCGGCATCGGCATCATCTTCTGGAAATAGAGTGACGCCGATACTCGCTGATATCGTCAGGGTTAGCTGCTTAATCTGGAAGGGAGCTGATAACTCATCTATCAGGTGTTCCAGAATTTCAGTGCATTGTTTTACGGATATAAGTTCTGTGAACAGTAGTACAAACTCATCACCGCCAAGTCGGGCAATTTCATTCTCCGGGCCAAGAGCGTCACTAAGGCGCTTAGCGACTTCTATTAATAGAAGGTCACCGACATCATGCCCATGGTTATCGTTGATCGGTTTGAATTCATCGAGATCAAGGTAAGCAACAGCCATGATCTGTTGGTTTTGTTTGCAACTTTTAAGGGCTGTTTGCAGTCTGTCTGAGAGTAGTACCCGGTTAGGTAGTTGAGTAAGCGCGTCGAAATGAGCCATCTTTTCCAGCTCATGCTGGTGCTCTTTTAATTGCGTAATATCTGAAAAAATACTGACATAGTGACTGGCATTTCCATCATCGTCATATACAGTCGCAATATTCAGCAGTTCTGCATAGATCTCGCCTGATTTATTACGGTTCCAAACTTCGCCGCGCCAGTGTCCATCTTTTTTCAGGCTTTGCCACATGGCAGCAAAAAACTCTTCACTATGATGACCTGATTTCAGCATGCTGGGACGTTCCCCGATCACTTCCTCAGCAGAGTAACCTGTTAGTTGCGAGAAGGCTTTGTTTACATCAATAATCCTGCCTTTCTCGTCTGTGATCATGATCCCTTCGCTGGCATGTTCGAAAACACTGGCAGCTAGTTTCAGTTGCTGTTGGGCGTCATGCAGTGCCGTTATATCGTGACCTATACCAAGCACTCCCACTAATTCGCCCGATGATGTTTTCATCGGAGTTTTTATGGTTTCAAGCAGCGCGCGTTTCCCGTCGTTGGCAAAGGTTACCCATTCCATATTTGTTCTGGGGCTATCGGCAAAGAGGGCTTTGTTATCGTTCTCCCTAAAGTAGTCTGCTAGCTCTTTATCAACAAAATCGTAGTCGGTTTTGCCAATAATCTGGTGCTCTTTTGCGCCGAAGAACTCTTCAAATCTGCGGTTGCAAGAGAGGTACTCTCCTTCCGGGCTTTTTAACCAGATAAGATCGGGAATTGTATGGATCAGAGAGTTCTGAAATGCCTGCTCTTTCTGAAGTTGGTGATAAGCCAGAGCTCCACCCAATGCTATAAACAGCTTGTTGATTACAGGTCGAAGTTGGCGCAGCTCTTTTACAGCGAAATAGCCTTTATCTCGGATTAGGCGTACATAGCCAAGAGATCCTAGGCGAAAAATTGCGCAACTCCCTTCCTGGCAATGCTCTTCTACTATGGCTTGTGAATAAGAGGCGTCTTCTAATGCGAAGCTGTTAAAAAAGTCCACATCACCCAGATCTAGTGCGGGATGACCTAGAGGAAGTTCAGTTTCTGTCGCTCTGCTGGCGGGGAATGCGTGGAATAATTTGTAGATACATTCATCAACAGGATGTTTTTCCGGCAGAATCCAGATGCCAATGTAGTTGAGTTGAATCTGGCGCATCATGACGCTGATAAACTCACTACATACTTTCTCAGGGTCAAGGCTGTTGCCTATTGCCAGAGAAAGTTCATACATCCTCTGTAGATCACTCCTTAAATCATCCGAGGGAGAACTCATTGGAAACAACAGATACCAAATGTTTTGTTATAAAAGTTGACTGGTCTGTCACCATTACTAGCGATCTCTCCTAGCGCTATGACTCCTTCAACGGTAGTGTCTGGTTTCACCATGTTGACCTGTTCGTATACTGTTCTCAGCTCTGTGGGGAATTTGCTATCCAGCGCGGTTGTTCTGGACAAACAGTCGCATACAAGAACGCTTTCTGTTGATGTCGTGATGGTTTCTTCGACCGCTTCCCGTGCAGCTTCAATCAGCCTGTCAGGGGATCCCTCCACTAAGTACAACAGTGCGCCTTGGGGTATATCGGACAGGAACATCACGTCGCCATTGCTGAATAGGGATATTGGATCTCGCACCACATCTTCTGAGCCGGGATGCTCTACGGCAAAGGGATAGCGAGGGGTAACATCTTTGTAAAAGCGTTCTGGCGGCGTGTTTTGTAGTTTCTCCGGAAGAGCATTGCGGTATGCGACTTCAGCATCCTCCCAGTCCAGTTCGTGAAGAACATTCCCAGTGGTTCGGCTAGCAACCACGGGTCCTGAATGGCGGACCCAGCCGTGTCTGGCGACGCTATTGCTTGATTGATCAATAATGGCAACTAATGCTGCTTTCTGAGTGACTCCCCATGCTCCGAATATACATGTGTGATGTGACAGATCATGGTAGCCAGCTCCTGCACCAAAATAGCTACAGCGGCCATTGAAGCGGTTGTAAAGCTGAGCTAGCAGATCGTCTATGCCGGTGGAAAGGCAATCAACATAGGTTAAGCATGTGGCTCCACTTTCTGGTATTTCAGAGTGTTTTGGTAACCGTTCTTCAATAAAGCTGTTATCTGCCGGCATAGGAATGCAAGTCGGTTCGACCAGGCAACTGATTTTGCGTACTACGGCACCCTCATAAAAGGTCCGTTTATCAACGATCAGTCCTGGAAAAATTGCACCACAGAAATTAATTTCTTTATCGTTGAGATTATTTACAAATGATTCCAGCTGCGGGGCATGTTTGTCCGCCAGCATGATCAGCCAGTACTCATCGTCTCTGAGGTTGTCTGCTTCGAGAGTATTGATGAGTTCACTAAGGTCATTGAGTGGGATGTACATCTACCACCTATTGCTTTTCTTATTTTTATTTAGCGTCTGTTCTTGATGGTGTTTCTATACACCTCAGAACAGTGAGTGTTTGTTCATTAATATACTGACTTTACTATCAATGCAAATACCACCAATTAGTATGTCTTACTAAATTGTTAATTGTTTGAAGACTATTAACTTAACGGCCAGGTAAAAATCCCTGCGCTTTTGATTTATCTCATGCCTCGTTATTTCTTTTAGCTCAGGACTTGCAAGATCTGTAAATTAGGCTAAAAATAAAATACCCCAAACGTATGTCCCACCTGAACCCCTTAATGGGCTTCAGGGAGAACAGCTGTCCATTGGGACAGTCAAAATAAGCGCTGTATGTTCGTTTTCATTGAGAGTGGACACAGCAAGGGATTTACGATGACCGATTACAAAGTTCTTTTCACCGGATCAGTTTGCTCAGGCAAGACAACTGCAATTCGTTCGTTGAGTGATATCGAGACTGTTGATACTGATGCCAGTGTCAGTGACTCGGCTATTCGTCGCAAACAGAAAACGACCATTGCCATGGATTACGGCGTTTTGGAACTAAGCGAATCCTCCCGTTTGCATCTGTATGGTACTCCAGGTCAGGAACGTTTTAAGTTCATGTGGCAACTGATGATGAGTGATCTGGTGCATGATGCCGAAGGTCTGGTGCTGTTAGTAGATAACACCCGGGCAGATCCATTTAAGGATATCCGCTTTTATGTGGAAGAGTTTCGAGACTTTATAGTTCGTCGTCGCTTAATTATTGCAGTAACTCACTCTGATGAGCAGGCAGAACCGGACTATCATTACTATATGAACAAGCTCAAAGAGATGGGGCTTTTCACTACGGTAATGTTTATTGATGCTCGTGACCCATCCTCTGTGCTTGAAGTGGTCAAAGAGCTGGTGGGACAGAGGGATAAGGATATTGATTGGTCTGATTTAGCTAAACGCCTGCAAGTTAACAGTTCAATGCCGAATGCGGAAAAGGCAGATGAGGATGACAAAGGTTCACAAGTTTCTCTTATTGATGCAGCCTTGAATACCCGAGGAATTGTGGGTGCTATTCATCTTGATTCTGAGCGTAATGTGATCAGTTCAAAGGTGGAGAGCAAGCAGAGCCGTGAATTGTTGAGGTCTATGGCAAATCTGGTTAGCGCGTTAGAAAATAAAGCGTCTTTCCTTGGTCATATTGATGATCTGGTGCTGTGTGGTCCGCATCAAGAAACCTTATCCGTTTTTGTTGATGAGGAGCAGGCGCTAGGGCTTTGTTCAGAATCCAATCTGAGTATCAATGTTGTTAAGCAGCAGGCAGCCGATCTGTTGCAGTGGAGTAAGTAATGATTGAGTTGTTGAACGCGGTTGATAAGCCTGGGGTAATTGATTGCAGTTGTATTTTGAAGGGCAAAGACGTGATTGCTACGTCATTTCCGGAGAAGAATCGTAATCATCAGACCATTGCAAAGCAGGCTTTCAGCTATGTGTTCCTGAATGTGTCTAAGGTTAAATCCAAGCATGATGAGGCGCATCTAGAAGTTGGTGAGAAACGCTTGAGCGCCTTTCTATTACGAAGTAACTTAATATTGGTGTGTATGTCTGCGAAGGACTCGAATATTCAACAGGTCCGTAATCAGGCGCGTCAGGCACATGCTTTTATGGTGCAAGAACAGTTACAACGAAAGTCAGCATAATCTATTTGCTGATACCCTCTTTTAGGCCCTTTGATTATGCTTAATCCATAGAGGGCCTTAGTATCTTATCTCTTCTATTAGTTGCAATCTTCTGATCTTCAGCTAGTCGTATATAGGTATGAAGTGTCTTTTTGGACTTCTGTTAAGGTCCTAGATCGCACAGTTGAACTCCTACTTTTCAGGCAAGGGATGTATGAATGCAGGATTATAAGATCCTCTTTACGGGCTCAGTTTGTTCGGGTAAGTCCACTGCAATCAGATCTTTAAGCGATATCGAAACACTGGATACTGATGCCAGAGCAAGTGATGTTACTGTGCGCCGTAAAAAAAATACGACCATTGCGATGGACTATGGTGTATTGGATCTTGGTGATCATGCACGAGTACACCTCTACGGTACGCCGGGCCAGGAACGATTCAGTTTTATGTGGGATCTGCTCTCCTCTGAATTCGCGCATGATGCTATCGGCATGGTGATGCTGGTGGATAATACCCGTAAAGACCCATTCCGGGATATCCGTTTTTATGCCAACGAATTCCGAGAGTACATTGAAAAACGCCGTCTTATAATTGCGGTGACTCACTCTGATGTGCAGCCAGAACCTAATTACCACGATTATCTTAATTTCATCAAAGAGTTGGGATTATTTACTACGGTTATGTTTGTTGATGTTCGGGATCCTCGTGCTGTGTTGGGGATTGTCGAAGAGCTGATTATGGCTGTTGAACGGGACATTCAGTGGGATCAGATCTGCGACAGAATTCTGAGCACTAATGGTTTCTCTTTGGATTTCTATAAACCGGTCTTCGAAGAGACTATGCTTGATGCGGCCATGAATAAACGTGGCATAAAAGGGGTTCTCCATCTTGATAAAGATCAGGAAGCCCTCTGTTCCAACATTGATGATCCTCAGGAAAGAACTATCCTGAAAAACCTGGGCCGACTCAGTAAAGTGATTAGCGACAAGGCTGATTTTATGGGGCATGTAAGTAATATTGTTATTGCGGGCCCTGAGGAAAATACATTGTCGGTGTTTACTGATCAGGATCAGGCATTATGTCTCTCATCTGAGCGTGATATTTCACTGCCGGTATTACGACAGCAGGCTAATGATCTGTTGCAATGGAGTAAGGAAAATGAAAATCTGGGATGAGATGCAGGAAAAGGGTCTAATTGAACAGGGCTGTATTCTCAAAGCGGGTGAGCCTGTTTCCTCATCTTTTCCGCCTGAGCTTAAAAAACACCTAGCCGTTGCCAAACAGTCCTTAAGTTATATTTTTCGTAGCGTTGGTAAGACCGGAAAAAATTACAATGAGGCACATATGGAGATCGGTGATAAGCATTTCAGTGGCTATCTACTGTCTGATGATATTATTCTCATCTGTATGTGCAGTTATGGCGCTAACCAGCAGCATCTTGGTCAGTTTGTCGAAGAGAAGAAAGATAACTTGCTTGCAGTGGCACGGACCAATTTTGCCTTAGAATAAACCTAATATAACTCTGTCTTAGATCATGTCTGTCTGATTTTTGTACAGCTTCTACTTGAAGCAATCTGACATTGCCCCCATACCTCAGTTATATCGCGATATCAGCGAGCGCTGCTGACCAGTTTGAAGCTTGGCGTAACAAGCCAGAGTTTTCAGACATTACAGCAGGTAAGTGAACGCAATTGGCGGAGGTGTTATGCGCCCAGATAAATTTACATCCAAACTTCAGGAAGCTCTGGCCGATGCTCAGTCTTTGGCAGTAGGGCTTGATCACAACTACATCGAACCGATTCATATTCTTAGTGCTTTGCTGGATCAGCAGCAGGGCACTACAGCTCAGTTACTGGTCCAAGCGGGTGCGAACCTGCAACAATTGAAGAGCCAGATTGAGCGTGGGCTACAAGGTCTGGCAAGAGTGCAGAACCCAGATGGAGAGTTGCGCTTTTCACAGGATGTAGCCCGAATTTTTAACAAAACAGACAAAATAGCTCAGCAGAACGGTGATCAATACATTGCCAGCGAATTAGTGCTGTTGGCTATGGTTGATGATAAGTCTGAGGCAGGAAAAATACTGCGTGAAGCGGGTATCAACGCGCAAGGTTTACAAACGGTGATCAATCAAGTGCGTGGAGGGGAATCTGTGCAAGATCCAAATGCAGAGGGAAATCGTCAGGCCCTGGAAAAATATTGTATTGATCTGACTGAGCGAGCTGAGTCCGGCAAACTGGATCCGGTTATCGGTCGCGACGATGAGATCCGTCGTACCATTCAGGTGCTGCAGCGTCGCACTAAGAATAACCCAGTACTTATCGGTGAGCCAGGTGTAGGTAAAACAGCGATAGTGGAAGGTTTAGCACAGCGCATAATTAACGGTGAGGTACCTGAAGGGCTCAAGCGTAAAAAGGTTCTGTCGTTGGATATGGGGGCATTAATTGCTGGGGCGAAATTCCGTGGTGAATTTGAGGAGCGCCTGAAAGCGGTCTTGAATGAACTTTCCAAACAGGAAGGCCAGATCATTCTATTTATTGATGAATTACACACCATGGTAGGCGCCGGTAAAGGTGAAGGCTCAATGGATGCGGGTAATATGCTTAAACCCGCGCTGGCTCGAGGTGAGCTGCATTGTGTTGGCGCCACGACACTGGATGAGTATCGTCAGTATGTCGAGAAAGATGCTGCGCTGGAACGCCGTTTCCAGAAAGTGATTGTTGATGAACCTGATGAGGAATCAACTATCGCTATCCTGCGAGGTTTGAAGGAACGATATGAGGTTCATCATGGTGTAGACATCACCGACTCAGCAATCATTGCTGCAGCTAAACTATCACAGCGTTATATCACCGACCGTCAGTTACCAGATAAAGCAATTGACCTGATTGACGAGGCTGCATCACGTATCCGTATGGAGATGGATTCCAAACCAGAGGATATGGACCGACTTGAGCGTCGCCTAATCCAGTTGAAAATGGAACGGGAAGCGCTGAAAAAGGAAAAAGATGCTGCGGCAAAACAGCGCTTGAAGGAGTTGGAAAAAACGATCAAGAGTGTAGAGAAAGAGTTTGCTGATCTGGATGAGGTATGGAAGGCGGAAAAAGTTGCGTTGCAAGGTTCTCAGAAGATCAAAGAGGAGCTTGATCAGGCGCGTATAGAGCTTGAGAAGTACACGCGTTCTGGTGATCTTCAGAAAATGTCCGAGCTGCAATACGGCAAGATTCCCGAGCTAGAAAAACAGCTAGCAGCTGCAGCTGAAGTAGAAGAGTCGGGTCAGCAGGAAACTAAATTACTGCGTAATAAAGTTTCTGAGGAGGAAGTGGCAGAAGTCGTTTCTCGATGGACCGGTATCCCAGTCAGCAAAATGTTGGAAGGTGAGCGTGAAAAGCTATTGCGTATGGAGGAAGCTCTTCATGCGCGGGTAGTTGGTCAGGAAGAGTCTGTCACTGCGGTTTCCAATGCGGTGCGTCGGTCCCGTGCTGGGCTTGCTGATCCCAATCGTCCAAATGGCTCTTTCCTGTTTCTGGGGCCAACGGGTGTGGGTAAAACTGAGCTGTGCAAAGCGCTGGCAAGCTTCCTGTTTGATACGGAAGAGGCAATGGTGCGTATCGATATGTCCGAATTTATGGAGAAGCACTCGGTCGCAAGGCTGATTGGTGCTCCTCCCGGATATGTTGGTTATGAGGAGGGCGGCTATCTGACAGAGGCCGTGCGTCGTAAGCCTTATTCAGTCCTATTGCTGGATGAGGTGGAAAAGGCACATCCAGATGTATTCAATATTTTGTTACAGGTCTTAGAGGATGGTCGTTTAACCGATGGTCAAGGACGCACAGTAGACTTCCGAAACACGATTGTGGTGATGACCTCTAATCTTGGTTCTGACTTGATTCAGAACTTCAGTGACGATGATGACTACCAATTGATGCGTAATGCCGTAATGGAAGCGGTAGGCCTGCATTTCCGCCCAGAAGTGATCAATCGTATTGATGAGGTGGTGGTCTTCCATAGCCTGAAGAAAAACCAGGTAGCGGGGATTGCAGGCATTCAGTTGCAGCGTTTGCAGAAGCGTTTAGCTGAGCGTGATCTGAGCCTGACTTTAACCAGTACCGCAATGGATAAACTTGTAGATGTTGGTTTTGAGCCTATCTATGGTGCTCGTCCGCTGAAGCGGGCTATCCAGCAATGGATTGAGAACCCTCTTGCTCAGGAAATTCTGGCTGGAAAATATGCACCAGGTACTGATATTGCTGTAGATGTTGAACAGGGAGAGTTTGTCTTTCGCTGATTATAGAAAGGGCCTGCCCTCATGGTGCTGAGTAGGGCGGGTCTTTTCACCATAAATATATTTTTGCGTGTACCCTTCCGGCTGACTGAGCAGGTTAGTAGGCTTGTTGGGGCTGATCTGGTCTGTAAGCACCATAGCTCTTATGCTCGATTTTGTAACCACTCATGTTAGCGTGGCTTAACAATGAATCAGCGCTTTCTGGTTAGCAGGATTTTCCTCTGATCTCTGCTTAAACTTTCTCTTGCCATGCTAGTTCACCTAGTTGCACATCAAGCCATGTAAAACCAATCCGTTTCGCAACCGCTGCTGCACCGTCAAGGCTCTTAAACTCCCTTTCGCTCTTTGAGCGTTGCAGATCCAGAGTAATCACTTCCTCATCCTGAGTGTAGAACTTCAACGTCCAGCCTCTAGACATGGATATTGGGATAGCTTTGCATGATTTGAATACGCCCGCTCTATATAAAAGGGTCACTTCTTTCTCTTGCATGGTTATTTCTTCTTTTAGAATTGTTGTTTTGATTTATTGATAATTCTATTTCTATTTACGATTAATATCAAATATTAATGCTCTATTAACCTGTTGATAATTAAAGATTATTTTTGATTTTTGAAATTATTATTTGAGGTGTTTTTTTGAGTTATTTTTGTTTTTGAATAATCAAAAATGTCAATATGATAAATCATTAATTATTATAATTATTTTGAATATGAAATTTGATTTGTTGGTGTTTTTTAGTAGCCAAGGCTTAGGTGATAAGCCAAAAAGAAAAGTAACCGTTAGGAGTAAGTGGTTGCGTCGTGTGCTCTCAAGGGAGAAAAGAGCGATACCCAGAGTATTGGATCGAACAGGGCAAGTGTTTCTTGTCCTTTGATTTTAAAGGCGATGGAGTTAGACTGAAATCAATTTGCTGGATGTCCCAATCGTATAGAGTCTATATTTATACCTGAACTTCGATTCAGCTAAGAAAGGTGTACTAGAGGGCGGTAATGAGTGAAATGAAAGTCCTAATCGTGGATGACGCGCGTTTCATCCGTGATCATGTATCGAGAATAGTCAAAGAGCATTTTCCTGAGTATCAAGTAGACTCGGCTGAGGATGGTGAAGCTGGTCGAACTCTGATGAGTAAAACTAACTATGACCTGATCCTTTGTGATTGGGAAATGCCGGGCATGTCTGGACTAGATGTGCTGCAGTGGGCACGCCAGCAAAGCCAATATGTTGATGTCCCTTTCGTTATGGTGACAAGCCGTGGTGAACGCGATTACGTTCTACAGGCTATTCAGGCAGGTGTTAACGACTATATGGGTAAGCCGTTTGAGGATTCCCAGCTAGTTGATAAGGTTAAAAAGTTTATCGGCAAACGTATTGAGACGAGTTCTGAGTCTCGGCGTAAAGCCGCTCAAATGCTGGCTGCAGGAAAAACCGCAGCATCGCAAAAGAAAACGGCTAAAAAGCCGAAAGGTTTGGCTCAGCTGCGTGTTGGGGCAGGTGTACTGAAGTGTGCAATTAAAGAGATAACTCTGCAGCATGCACAGGTGGCGGTAAAACGCGAGGACGGTGTGCCTCAATTGTTGGAGCAGTGTGTTTTGGACATTGAATCTGCTTCCGGTAAGAGCGTTGCCCAGATGAATGGCTTTGTCGGGGCCTTGGCTGCCAATGAGAGAAGTACAGAAACTACATTTATCAATGTAGATGTTCAGTTTGTGGATAATGATCCGGATAAACTTGAAGTATTAACCGGTTATATCGCAAGTTTAGGTAAGAAAGCTAAATAGATTGATTCGTTAATCAGTAACAAGGCTGCCTCATGGCAGCCTTTTTTATGCTTCAAATTAGTACAGTGCTTGCTCGTCCTTAATAACATCAATTAGAACTTCAAGAAAAAGCTTATCAGCTTCACTGTGTTCAATAGGGATCTTGATATTGGTTACTGAAGATAGTTTATCGGCAATGATGATCTCAGCGTTTTCATCGTTCAAATGTTCGCGGGCAATTTCCAGGGCTTTTTCGCAAATTTCAGGTTCAACCAATACCTTGCGAATAAAACTCATTAATTCGTTGATGACACGTTCTTTGTTTTTAATCTCAGCGATACTCATGGGGGACTTCTCCTTAACCGTATTCTGAGTTTGCGATAGGAAAACTATAACCTGATCCCGCCAGCCTGAATAGTTTCTGTTGCTAAAAGAGCTGAGCTAGAGATTAGCTCAAGGGGCTTAAGGCGGAATATTCATCTGTCCCATGTCTTATCAATTCTTTAGCCCTGCACAAACTAAGGACTAATTAAGAGCTATTAGTTGGCTAAATTCCCAGAAATTTCAATCTAATTATTAAAAATAGAGCAGATGCTGCATTAGCGAACACTTTCTATTGAACAGGGGATATTGCTATGCGACAATTGCCTCCTCGAATTTTTTGAGGCCTTGAGCGTGTAGGTAATCCCGAAGCTCAGGGGAACAACTTTCTGAGGGTTGTTTCTCCAAGGTCTGTCGGTTGGGCGATCCTCAACTCCGGCAAACACCCGAACGTGAACCTGCAGCTCTACCCCTGGAATGGTTCAGAGTGAGACCGCTAGAGATACAACAATTTTGTCTGGTACAGGCACGTTCAAAACGTTACAGAAACAAAAACTGTTAATTCCGTCAGTAACGAGACACTGACGTCGTTAGAGGGTGAACAAAGTGGAACTACTATCTGGCGCGGAGATGACGATTCGCGCGCTTGCCGATCAAGGCGTTAAATATATTTACGGCTACCCTGGTGGTGCATTGCTGCACATCTATGATGCGATCTTCACACAGGACCAAGTCGAGCACATTCTGGTTCGTCACGAACAAGCTGCAACTCACATGGCTGATGCTTATGCACGTGCTACAGGCAAAGCGGGTGTGGCACTGGTAACTTCTGGCCCAGGTGCAACTAATGCTGTGACAGGCATTGCTACGGCATATACAGATTCTATTCCGATGGTTGTTATCACAGGTCAGGTAATGTCTCACTTGATCGGTGAAGATGCTTTCCAGGAGACCGACATGATCGGTATCTCTCGTCCGGTTGTTAAGCACAGCTTTAGCGTGCAACGTCCGGAAGAGATTCCAGAAATCATCAAGAAAGCGTTTCATATTGCTGAGAGCGGCCGTCCGGGACCGGTAGTTGTTGATATCCCTAAAGATATGACAACACCGACTGAACGTTATGAGTACGAATATCCTAAGAACGTCAAAATGCGTTCTTACAATCCGATCACTAAAGGTCATACCGGTCAGATCAAGAAAGCAGTTGATATGCTGTTGGCTGCGAAGCGTCCGGTTATCTACACTGGTGGCGGTGTCATTCTGGGTGAAGCCAGTGAACAACTGACTGAACTAGCGCATGAGCTGGGTTATCCGGTAACGAATACGCTGATGGGGCTGGGTGGATTCCCGGGTACTGATAAGCAGTTTATCGGTATGCTGGGTATGCACGGTAGTTACGAAGCCAATATGGCGATGCACCACAGCGATATGATTCTGGCGGTAGGTGCACGTTTCGATGACCGTGTAACTAATGGCACAGATAAGTTCTGTCCGACAGCTAAGATCGTACATGTAGATATCGATCCGGCGTCTATCTCTAAAACCATCAAAGCGGATGTGCCAATTGTAGGTCCGGCTCAGGCGGTATTAAAAGAGATGCTGGAACAGGTAAAAGCTGCGAAGAAACAGCCGTGTGCTGATAGCTTGAAAGCATGGTGGGAGCAGATCGATGAGTGGCGTGGTCGCCACGGTGGTCGTTATAAGACTGACGATTCCGAGCTGATGAAACCGCAGCAGGTTATCGAGATGCTGAGCAAGGTGACTAACGGTGATGCTTACGTTTGTTCTGATGTAGGTCAGCACCAGATGTTTGCAGCCCAGTACTACAAGTTCAACAAACCAAACCGTTGGATCAACTCCGGTGGTCTTGGCACCATGGGCTTTGGTCTTCCGGCTGCTATGGGCGTTAAGCTGAACTTCCCTGAAGAGGAAGTAGTATGCGTAACTGGCGAAGGTAGTATCCAGATGAATATTCAGGAGCTATCTACCATCAGTCAGTACGATATCCCGGTTAAGGTTATCTGCTTGAACAACCAGTCTTTGGGTATGGTACGTCAGTGGCAGGATATGAACTACGAGTCTCGCCACTCTCAGTCCTATATGAAATCGTTGCCTGACTTCATCAAGCTGGTTGAGTCATACGGCCACGTAGGCATCAAGGTTGAACGCCTTGAAGATCTGGAAGGAGCAATGCGTGAAGCATTCGCTATGAAGGATCGCATGGTATTCATGGATATCGCTGTTGATCCGTTTGAGCACGTTTACCCGATGCAGGTACCGCGTGGTTCTATGCGTGACATGTGGCTGAGCAAAACGGAGAGAACATAATCATGCGTCATATTATTTCTGTATTGATGGAAAACGAGCCGGGCGCACTGTCTCGTGTGGTTGGTTTGTTCTCGCAGCGTAACTTCAATATCGAGTCTCTGACTGTGGCACCAACTGAAGATGAGACACTGTCCCGTCTTACAGTCACTACGGTTGGTGATGATCGTGTTGTTGAGCAGATCACAAAACAGCTGAATAAGTTGATCGACGTGGTTAAGGTTGTTGACCTGACTGAAGGTGAGCACCTTGAGCGTGAACTGATGATGATCAAGATGAAGGCGAATAACGGTACAGTGCGTGCAGAGATCAAGCGTACTGCTGATATTTTCCGCGGTACGATCATCGATGTAACGCCAAACACTTTCACTGTTCAGTTGGTTGGTGCCAGCAGCAAGCTTGATGCATTTATCGAAGCGCTGGGTACGGCTAACATTATGGAAGTTGTACGTTCCGGTGTTTCCGGTATTGCTCGTGGCGAGAAGGTATTAGCGCTGTAAATACCAGCGTTGCCTGTATGTATACAAAGCCGTACTCTGGTTAGAGTGCGGCTTTTTTATTTCTGAGGATAAAATTTTGATTTTACAGATGTCTGAAATGAGTAAATTGCAGGCTTACCATACCTTGACGCAGGTGGTGATTCCTCGTCCAGTGGCTTGGGTGTTATCGGAAAATGATTCCGGTAGTTTGAATCTGGCACCGTTCTCCTATTTTTCTGCAGTCTGTAGTGATCCCCCGGTGATTATGATCTCTATTGGTCCAGCAAAGCCTGATGGCAGTGAGAAGGATACTTACCGCAACATTATGCAGAAAAAGGAGTTTGTCATTCATATTGCGGGATCTGATTTGGCTAACGAAGTGACACAGAGCGCTGCTTCTCTCGCCCATGGGGAGTC
Organism: Neptuniibacter sp.; assembly: GCF_024231755.1. Lineage (GTDB taxonomy): Bacteria > Pseudomonadota > Gammaproteobacteria > Pseudomonadales > Balneatricaceae > Neptuniibacter. The sequence goes on along the minus strand of NZ_JAAEQH010000305.1, from coordinate 15,182 downwards.
AGAGATTGAACATTGTGGTTTGGCTACCACTGAGTTTGAGGGATTCTCACTACCAAGAGTTGAAGGGCCACAGATTGCGCTGGCCTGCAGCCTGTATCAGCAACAGGATATCGGCAATAACAATCAGCACCTTATCTTTGGCGAGATTGAAAGAATCTGGATAGATGATGCTGTTGTATCGGAGGATGAGAAGGGGCGTATGAAAATTGATGCCGGGGCTGTAGCCGCGCTGTCCCGTCTGGGTGGGATTGAGTATCAGTTGGCTGGAGATATTCTCGCTGTACCAAGACCGCAGTGAGTGCGGTCTATTTAATCATCTAATCTGCAGGCGTCGCTTTTACCGGGAACGCTCTCAAAGGTGTCTAGTGTAGTGGGGAGCTGGTACCAGGGGGCTTTATTACCCCAGAAGATATTCCTTTCGGGGGTATTGTTGAAACTCTCATCCAGAGTACCGGCCGGAATGATCATTGCTTGCCCCGATTGGGTGAGCCAGGGTAGGTTTGATCCGCAGTTTTTACAGAACCCCGTTGCAAAGTGTTTGGCATCTTTGGGCTCGAAGCGGCCAACCAGATTACTGCCTTTTGTCCACTGAAACTGATCAGGGGCAATAATCAGATTGCTGGCGTGGGCACTACCGGTTGACCTGCGGCAGCGCGAACAATAGCAGTATTGAAATGAGATAATGTCTTCACTTATTTCATAGCAGACACTTCCGCATAAGCAGCTTCCCTTATAGCTCATTTCATACCCCTGTAGACAAATAACTAGCTATCGGTCAAAAGCAGCAACCATAGAATCTAGCTGTTTGACCAGATCATGTAACTCTCGGCTGGCCGCGGCGGTTTCATCGGAGGCTTCGCTATTCTGATGAGCAAGATCGCGTATTGAGACAATATTTTGTTGAATCTCTTCGACAACGGATGATTGCTCTTCTGAAGCACTTGCTATCTGAACACAACGCTCGGAAATATTGTCGATTGAGGTTTGTACATTTTTGAACGCTTCATCGGCAACGTTTGCTACCTCTACACTTTGCTCAGCGTGGGTACGACTCTGATCCATAATTTTGACGGTGTGCTCTACTGCAGACTGAACCCGATCGATTGAGGCTTCAATCTCCTGAGTGGAATTCTGGGTTCGGGTTGCGAGGGTTCTGACTTCATCTGCTACAACTGCAAACCCACGCCCTGTCTCACCTGCGCGTGCGGCTTCAATAGCAGCATTCAATGCCAGAAGGTTAGTCTGTTCCGCAATTTCGTTGATAACCGTGACTACATTTCCGATGGTGTCAGTATGTTGCTTCAGCTCCTGCGTAGCTTCAGAGGCATGGACGACTTCATTTGAGAGGTCACGAATATGTTGAACAGTATTTTGTAGAGCTTCACGCCCCTCTTCGGTTGTATGAAGAGCGTCCTGACCTGCGGATGACATACTGCTGGTATTCTGCGCTATCTCTTGAGATGCGCATGCCATCTCATGGACAGCCGCAGCAACCATATCGCTCTCTCGATCCTGTTGACTAATCCCGGTATTAGTTCGCTGGATTGCGTTATCGGTGATGTTAATCGCTTGATCGATAGTGTGGCTGACATCCCCCAGTCGTGTAAGCACCGTTGTATTGCGTGCTTCATTCATCTGTAGGGCCAGTTCAATTTCACCAAGTTCATCCTGACGGGAGCTATACATCAATTGAATTAATGGATTACTGAAACGTTTGCGAGAAGTCTCACAGAGCTTTCTGACCGGGCTGATAAAGCGGTGCACAACACCCGCTAGAAGCAGTTGTGACAGAGCAACGACACCCAATACAGGCAAACTAGCACCCGCAAACCAAGAGCCAACCAGTGTTAGTAAGCTGACAATAGCAAAGAGCATCAATGTTTGATTGCTGGTGGATTTCAGCTTAAGGGCTTTGCCTGCTTTACCCGCGTTAGCTACTGCATAGATAACTTCAGCTTTGGCTACTTGTTCTTTTGATGGTTTAAAGCGAACCGATTGGTAGCCTACTTTCTGGCCGTTTTCATATAGAGGGGTTACGTAGGCATCTACCCAGTAGTGATCACCATTCTTACAACGGTTTTTTACAATGCCGCGCCAAGCCTGGTCGTTTTTTAGAGAGTCCCAGAGGTTGGCAAAGGCAGCGGGAGGAACATCTGGGTGGCGGACAATATTATGGGCCTTCCCTATGAGTTCCTCTTCTGTAAAACCTGCAATATCACAGAAAACCTGATTTACGTATGTGATACGCCCTTTTAGGTCTGTTGTGGAGATGATGCGTTGTCCTTCAGGTAGGACGACCTCGCGGTCGGTTACCGGCATCTTTTTCATTGAGCTAGCTCCTTAAACCCAGTGTGGAACTGGTAAATCTCTGGTCTTGTTATTATGAGAATAGTGCAGGAATCTATCGTAATGTAGCACTAATTGCTCTGATATGTTGAAGTCAGCCGCATTTTTACAATTGTTGATTTAAAGATAAGTTCGCAAATAGCTTTGCCTTCATTGCTATCTGGTTACGACTGTTTTTTTTAAATGTATTAAAAATATAACGTCCATCTATCTGTTTTTTAAAAAGAAAATTTAAACTCTTAACACTACTTATACCAGAATTGTGGTCTATACTTTTCTCATCATTTAACGCCAGTGTGTTTATTCTGATAGAGAAAGGAGTTTCTTCAGGCTTTATTGCTGGAAGTTTGTAGTCAAAGAAGCCTCTGGGGATGATTTTTAATGGTGCAGATGCGCTCTGGTAGTTCCTCGTTAAGCGACCCTTCTAATGCTGTTGAACAGATTTATGATGCTGTAATTCAGGAGCAGACCTCGCTGGTTATAATTTTTTGTTCTGGTAATTACGCCCTCTCTACTTTGGCGGAGAGTATTCAGTCTAAATTCGCGGATATCCCGGTAGTAGGATGTACAACATCGGGTTGTATTGGGCGCCAGGGATATCAACAGCAAGCACTTGTCGCTTGTAGTTTTAGTAATGAGGCTTTTGAATTTTCGACAGCGCTTATCCCCGAAGTAACGACGTTTTCGTACCATAAAGCGGATGCTGTAGTTGCTCAACTGCGAACTGAGCTGGAGGTTAAGCAGAACAGTGCGATCAATTCAGAGCAGATGTTTGCGTTTCAATTGATTGATGGATTGTGTCAACGCGAAGAAAATTTTACCCAGATGTTAGCCTCTGCATTAAATGGTGTTGCTCTGCTCGGAGGTTCGGCAGGTGATAATCTGAAGCTAGAAAGTACCCATGTTTATTATCAGGGGAAGTTTCACAACAATGCCGCAGTTGTGGTGCTAGGTTATACAGCCTTACCTTTTTCCCCGTTTATGATTCAGCATTTTAAAGCCACAGAGGCTCGCTTAGTAGTGACGGACTCTGTTCCTGAAAAGCGTATGGTGAAAGAACTGAATGGTTTGCCCGCAGCAGAAGAGTATGCTCGCCATGTTGGAGTAGATGTTACAGAACTGACCCCTGAGATTTTTGCTGCCCATCCGGTATTGGTGAAAATTGGTGATTCCTCTTTTATTCGATCAATCCAGCAGATAGGAAGTGATAATAGCCTTGTTTTCTTCTGCGCCATTGATGATGGAATTGTTTTGAATATTGCTGTAGCAGAAAACATTATTGAAAATTTGCAACAGGAGTTTCAACGTTTGGAGGAATGTTTAGGGCGTGTGGAGCTTACATTGGGTTTCGATTGTATTTTTCGTTACCTGGAATTGAAAAATACAGGGAAGCTACAAGATGCATCAGAGGTGCTCTGCCAACATCACTTTACCGGTTTTAACAGCTACGGCGAGCAGTACAACGCTACCCATGTAAACCAGACGTTAACAGGAATCGCTTTTGGTTCCGGCCATGGAGGTGAGCATGGCTGATAAAGCAATCTTACCTTCAGCATTACCTCCTGAGGAGGAGATTGAGCGTCTTCACAAAGTCATTAATGTGTTGATGAAAAGAGTGGAGCAGAGCATGGAGTCGCAGGGTTCCGACTATGCGTTGTTTCAGTCTGCGGTGGTGTTGGAGCAAAAGGTTAATCAACGAACTGAAGAGCTCAATAAGGCTCTAGTCGAGTTAGGTGGTACTAATCGCAAGCTGCGAAGGAGTCAACAGGCGCTGGAAGGAGCTATTCAGCGTTTGAACGATGCAGTAGAAAATATCTCTGAGGGCTTTGCCTTATTTGATCCTGAAGATCGTTTGACGGTTTGTAATAGCAGTTATCGTCAGATGTGGGGGTTTGATGATCGCCCTCTTGAAGATTTATTGGGAAGTTTTTTCTCCGATTTGGTGTCTGAAACTACCCGGCGAGGCCTGTCATTGAGTAACAACTTTGATTGGCCGGAAGCACGAATCCGCCAGCATCAAGAGGGAACCGGAACATTTGAATACCATTTTAGAGATGGCACTTGTGTCCAGGTCAGGGAGCGTAAAACGGAGGACGGTTGCACTGTAGGAATCTACACGGATGTGACTGAACTGAAACAGAGGGAAGAGGAAAAGCATCAACAGGAGTTGGCTGAGAAATCACTGTTGCTGCAATCCTCTTTGGACAGTATTCAACAGGGCGTTGCCGTATTTGATCATAATGAATTGCTGGTCGCATGTAATCAACGCTTTACTGAGTTGATGGAGCTTCCTATTTCAATCGCTCAGGGTAATGTCCCTCTAAGCTATATCCGAGATGTTGATGAGAACTTTCTTGCTCTGGATGCTAAGCAAAGTGAACGCCTGTTTAGTGAGGGTAAGCTTGTCAATTATGAACGGACCTTCTCTGCGGAGAAGGTGGTGGATGTCCAGTGCTCGCCTATGCCTAATGGTGGATTTGTAGCTACCTTTACTGATATCAGTGAGCAGAAAACCAACGAAAATCAGGTCCGCTATATTGCGACTCATGATGCGCTAACAGGCATTGCAAATCGTAACCTGTTTAATGAACGTTTCAGCGCTATGTTGAATGAAGCGGCTAATCTGAATCATTCGTTGGCTCTATTGTTTATGGATCTTGATGATTTTAAAGATATAAACGATACGCTAGGACATCCTGTTGGTGATCGCTTACTTCAGGCTATAACCAGTCGAATCAACAATATCTATCCAATGGGTGGGATTTTTGCCCGTCTTGGTGGTGATGAATTCGCGATAGTGATGCCGATGAAAAAAGACAGTGATGATCCATCATTGTTGGCTGAGTTGGTGATTCAGACAATCACCCAGCCTTTCCAGATAGATGGCAATGAAATTCACTCTGGGGTCAGTATTGGGCTTACCTGTTTTCCTCGTGATGGCCGTGATGTTGATATCTTGCTGCGCAATGCTGATCTTGCAATGTATAAGGCGAAGCAGAAAGTCAGTCGTCGTAGCCGTTATGCCTTCTATCAGGAGGAGATGAATCAGTGGGTTCAGGAACGTAAGGAAATTGAGCATGAGCTGCGACATGCGCTAGGTGCAGGGCAGCTGTTTTTGCAGTATCAACCTCGGTTTAATCTACAACAAAACAGGGTTGTCGGAATGGAAGCACTGGTGCGTTGGCGTCACCCAACAAAAGGTCTGATAAGCCCGGCCACTTTTATTCCTGTTGCGGAGCAGAGTGGTTTGATCAGTCAGGTTGGAAACTGGGTGATAGAAACGGCTTGTCGCCAGGCGGTAGCTTGGCAGAAGCAGGGGTTAGAGGACCTTACCCTAGCGGTTAACTTGTCTCCTGCACAGTTCCATTATGGTGATCCAATAGAAACTATAGAGAGAATCTTGCAACAAACTGGGCTATCTGCAAATAATCTTGAGATTGAAATTACTGAGAATACCTTGATGGAGGGCGTTGAGTACTCAATTCGATCGTTGCAGGCTTTAAAGCAGAAAGGGATCCGTATCGCGATTGATGACTTTGGTACAGGCTATTCATCGTTGAATTACTTAAAACGCTTTCCTGTGGACGTGGTAAAAATTGATCAGAGTTTCGTTGCCAATATTGGTGTAGATTCCAGTGATGAGGCAATTGTTGATACAGTGTTGTCGCTAGGGCACTTGCTAAATTTGGATGTGGTTGGAGAAGGTGTAGAAACAGAAGCTCAACTTGAGTATCTGCGAGCGCATGAATGTGATGAAATTCAGGGTTATTTCTTTAGCCGGCCATTATCTGTGGAGTGTTTTTCTGAGTTTTGCCTGCAGCAGAAAGAGCTTTACGAAGAGTCGTTGGTAACGCCGGAAACGTCTGGGATGAAAGATTAATGCACAAACTGCTTAAACGTCAGGTCAATCGCTTATTAGGGGATATGCCTTTATCGGGTGAGATGCAGGCATTACTGGAAGCTGTCTCCGCTACCTATGAGCAGTCGGATAAAAAGCAGACTCTACTTGAACGCTCTCTAAAATTGTCTTCCGATGAATCCCTAGCCCGATATGAGTCTCTGGAGAAAGAGCTGGAGCGTAATGAACAGCAACAAAATCAGCTTCAGAACGCTTTGGGAATTCTCAATGTCACGCTTGATTCTACAGAAGAAGGGATTATTGCATTTGATAAAGAGTTTAAGTTAATTAAGTTTAATCAACGATACCTCAATATATGGGAGCTTGAAGCGGACCAACTAAAGCTTGGTATGGATTCCGTTGATATATCTCGTTTATTAGTTGAAAAGTTGATTAACCCAGAGACGTTTTGTGAACTACGCTCTTTCCTTCATGCCAATCCCGATAAATACGGTGAAGCTATTCTAGAATTGAAAAGTGGCAGAGTCCTTGATTGGTTTGCACCGCCTCAACCGGGTGATTCAGATATCCTCCGGATCAACTATTTTCGTGATATCACTGTTTCCTACCGAACAGCAGAAGAATTAAATCATTCCCGACAAAGTTTGATTGATGCACAGCGTATAGCTGATGTCGGTAGTTGGGAGTGGGATCTGAGTACTAACATTTTAAATCTCTCTGATGAGTTTCAATCGTTGTTGAATTATTCCTCGGCTAAGGTGGGGAAAGGTTTGCAAACGCTGTTGAACTTGGTGCCAGAGAATGAGCAAGAGCGTGTGGAAACGACGATTCAGCGTCTGCTCTTTGCTGATGAAAGTTTTGATATTGAGCACCAACTAAAACGTAGTGATGGCACCTGCGGTAGTTTCCTTTCTCGCGGCAAAGTGATGCGGGATGAACGAGGGAAGCCGCATCGTATTTTGGGGGTGGTGCATGATATTACCAGTCAGAAGGAAGTTGAAAGCCAACTACGGCTTGCGAGTCGTGTGTTTGAGGTTTCGGCGCAGGGTATTCTGATCACTGACGCAGAGGTTACGATTTTGGATGTGAATCAGGCTTTATGTGATATGAGTGGATGGCGTAGAGAGGAGTTGATTGGCCATTCCCCAGCCGTTTTCCGTTCTGGCTATCATGATGCATCCTTTTATCGCCGTATGTGGGGCAAAATCAGAGCGACAGGGGAATGGTCCGGAGAGATCTGGGATCGGCGTAAAGATGGTAGCTTGAAAGCAAATTGGTTGCATGTGAGTGCAATTAAAAATCCATCAGGTAATATCGTTAATTATGTCGGCATGTGCTCGGATATTACTGATATAAAAGAAACCGAAGAGCAATTACAGAAGTTGGCCTATCATGATCCGCTCACGGGGTTGGCTAATCGTGCGCTGTTCCAGGAAGTGATCAAAGATGAGTCAAGGAAGCTGCGCTATGATGGGAATACACTAGCGCTGATGTATTTGGATCTTGATCGATTCAAATATGTGAACGATTCTCTTGGTCATCTTGTTGGAGATGAACTGTTAGTGGCCGTTGCTGAGCGTTTGAAAGCAACTGTGCGTTCTACCGATATTGTGGCTAGGCATGGGGGGGACGAATTTATTGTTGCCCTGGTTCAGCCGGGGGACCGGGTGCATGTTGAGGCGGTAGCAACCAATATTATCAACGAACTTTCCAAACCCTACCATCATGCTGACCAGGATATATATATAGGGGTAAGTATTGGCATATGTCAGATGCCTGAACAGGCGGATTGCATCAATGACGCCATGCGTAATGCTGATTCTGCGTTGTACCTGGCTAAAGAGAGTGGTAAAGGCTGTTACCGCTTTTGGGATGAAAAACATAATAAATATGCTCGTCGCCGGGTTGAAGTTGAAGCTAAGCTTCGAGAGGCTATTAAGCAGAATCAACTCATACTCTATTACCAGCCGCAGATTGATTTGAACACTGGAGAGTTGCTTGCTTATGAAGCATTGGTTCGCTGGGAGCATCCTGAGGATGGTTTAATTTTCCCGGATGAATTTATCCCTCTTGCGGAAGAAACAGGGTTGATTACAGATCTTGGTTGTTGGGTGTTGAATGAGGCTTGCCGGCAAATCCATCGTTGGGAAAGCCAGGGTTTTGAAGTGGTGCCTGTTGCGATTAATATCTCTCCGCAGAACTTCGGCACTATGCCTATAGAAAACGGCATTGCTAGTGCGTTGGAAAGCAATAAAGTCCGGCCGGATCTACTTGAGGTTGAGATTACCGAAAGTTCGGCCATGCAGGATCCAAAACATACTAGAAGGGTGTTGGAAAAACTCCGTTTGATGGGTGTTAGCGTGTCTATTGATGATTTTGGTACGGGCTACTCCTCTCTCAGTTACCTGAAAAGTTTTCCTGTCCGAAAGCTCAAAATTGACCGTTCTTTCGTTATGGATCTGGCAACCGATACAAATGATCGTGATATCGCAAAGGCGATTGTTAATCTGGGGCAGAGTTTGTCGATGAGTGTTGTTGCTGAAGGGGTAGAAACAGAGGAGCAGCGCCAGATTCTAGAAGATATGGGTTGTGATTCTCTCCAAGGTTATCTGATCAGTCGCCCTTGCCCGCCTGAAGATGCTCAGATGTTTATGCAACAGCGAGCAGGAAATCTACACTCCAAGACTTTAACCAAGTTGTGATTAATCAGAACGTGGATTAATGAGAGCTGCATGCGTACTGCAATTGTCTCGAATGAATCTATCTATGGTATAAATTGCGCAATATTCTCTTTTTCTAATTAAGGATCTATCCATGGCGTTCCGGCTTGAGTTCAAGGTGCGTGATTATGAATGTGACTTGCAAGGCATCGTTAATAACGGTGTTTACTTCAACTATCTGGAGCATGCTCGTCATGAATACCTACTCGATAAAGGCATCGATTTTGCGGAATTAACAGCGAAAAAAATCCATCTGGTGGTTGTTCGTTCTGAAATGGATTACAAAAACTCCCTGACCAGTGGCGATAAGTTTGTCGTTGAAGTTACCGTGGAGCGGATCAGCAAAGTGAAGTTTGGTTTTAGGCAGCGGGTAATCCGTCTTAGTGATGAAAAGGTAGCCCTAGAGGCGCTGGTGATTGGTGTGGCTTTGAATGAAAGAGGGCGTCCATCAGTTCTGCCAGAAATAGAAGCGATGATTGAAGGCGAGTGATAATTAGATGAGTTGGGAGCTTTGGCTTTTACAACACGAAATTAGTGTCCGCCTTGGTTTCTTTTTTGGCATTTTTCTGCTGATGGCTGGATGGGAGTTTCTTAAGCCCTGCCGTCGACAGAAGTATGGCCGTCTGTTGCGCTGGAGTAATAATCTGGCGCTGGTGTTTCTTAATTCTTTTCTGCTCCGCATCCTGTTTCCGGCCGCTGCGGTTGGAGTGGCACTATATGTGGAAGAGCAGGGTTTTGGATTGTTACAGCAACTTCCAATTCCTATATTCCTTAGTGCGTTCATCGCGGTTGTGGTGTTGGATCTACTGATATACGCGCAGCATGTGCTATTTCACAAAGTCCCTATTTTATGGCGATTGCATCGGGTGCATCACGCAGACCCTGACTATGACGTTACTACAGGTGCGCGCTTTCATCCCATCGAGATCATATTGTCGATGCTGATAAAGTCTGCCGCAATTATTGTTCTTGGTGCTCCGGCGGTTGCCGTGATCATATTTGAGGTGTTGTTAAATGCGTCAGCGATGTTTAATCACGCCAATATCAGGCTTCCTAAATCGGTGGATAAGTTGTTGCGTTGGATTTTAGTAACTCCCGACATGCACCGGGTCCACCATTCTCAGATCAGGGTGGAAACCGATAGCAACTATGGTTTCGCTCTATCTTGGTGGGACCGTATATTCAAAACCTACCGGGCCCAGCCGCAGAAAGGACATCTACAAATGGACATTGGTGTCTCGGGTTTGCAGGATGTGAAGCAGGTTTGTCTTTTACCAGGTATCTTGCTACTCCCATTTAAAAAATAACCTGGGGCCTGTTAACAGACCCTAAGCTTTAAGCTGGGACCAGAATGCACTGATCAGTGGGCTTTTCAATTTTTTCTCAAGAGTCACTATGCCCACTTCGTAAGGTTTTAATTTAGGCTCAATCTCTAGCGCTTTAACCGTTGCCGCTAGCGGGCTGTTATCAAGAACGATCTTTGGTACTACGCCCACACCAAAGCCTAAGCTGACCATACTTACAATGGCCTCGTTTCCTGCAACCTGAGCATAAATTCGGGGTTTGATGTTCTGTTCCTTAAACCAGCGGTCCACTCTTTTACGGGATAATCCACCTTCAGAAAGAATCATAGGTGTAGAGCTATCAGGAATGAGGCTTTCTTGCTGCTGGTCATCAAGCCCTCGTTCGGGAGCGATGAAAAGTAGAGGGGAAAGGGCGATCTTTTTGAAGGCCAGTCCACTGGGCATAGCGTCAGGTTTTGCGGTGATTGCAAAGTCCTCGTCGCCGGAAAGAACGCGGGCAATGGCGTCTTCAGGGTCGCCGGTATGTAGCTTGATTTCTATCTTCGGATAGTTGTGACGGAATTCGCTCAAAATATCGAATAGAAAACTGTAGCTGGCAGTCACGGAGCAGTACATGCTGATCTCGCCCTGTAATTCACCAGAGCGTTCTATTAACTGGGTACGTACCATATTCCACTGACTGAGGGAGTCTCTGGCGTAAGCTAAGAAAATTTCCCCTTCTGCAGTGAGGCTGACAGTACGATTATCCCGCTCAAAGAGAGTGGAACCCACCTCCTCTTCCAGTTGCTTAATACTTCGGCTGAGTGCTGAAGGACTGATGTGACTAGCCTCGCTGGCGCGACCAAAGTGAAGTGTCTCAGCGAGATGAATGAATTGCCGTAGCTGTTTGATATCCATGCGTTGCGTTTTTTCGAATGTTTTTTAAATTTTATGCCATTTTGTTGTCTGTTGGGAGCGGTTGGGTAATTTTTGTTCAGAGTTGTCATATTTGTATGCTATGTTGATATTATTGTGCGGTGCACAAAAAATAACTGGAGGTGCGCATGGCAAAGTCAGTGAATTTGGCATTACAAGGTGGTGGCGCCCATGGAGCCTTTGCTTGGGGGGTTCTGGATCGTTTGCTTGAGGAGGATATTTCCCCAGAAGCGATCAGTGGCACCAGTGCAGGAGCAATGAATGCACTACTTCTCGCACATGGTTGGCAGTTGAATAAAGCGCAGGGAGCAAAAGACCTGCTAGATCAGTTCTGGAACAGAGTTGCTTTGAACTCACCCTCAGAGCTGATTGGCTCGCAGTTACCAGATATGCAGATAACATCCATGACCGAATGGGTATTGGATATGCTGCGATACATATCGCCCTACGATCTTAATCCTCTTGATATTAATCCGTTACGTTTTCTTCTAGACGATATTGTTGATTTTGAAATGTTAAGGAAAGACTCCTCGATACAGCTATTCATTGCTGCGACGGATGTCGCGTCAGGAAAAATTAGGCTGTTTCGGGAATATGAACTCACTACGGAGCATGCTTTAGCCTCGGCTTGCTTGCCTACGCTACATCAAGCAATAGAGATTGATAATAGGCATTACTGGGATGGGGGCTTCTCCGGGAACCCTGCAGTGTATCCATTGATCTTTGACTGTAAGGCTGAAGATATCCTCATGGTGTTATTGCAGCCGATGCAAGGTAGAGAGTTACCAACAACTTCAAATGCTATTAATCAAAGAGTCAGTGAATTAGGCTTTCAAAGTACTTTTTTACGTGAGATGAGGGCGATCAGTTATACCCGACAGCAGGCGAAGGGTAAGTATTTTAGTGCCAGTAGTTTGGAGCGACGTTTCAAGGCGCTCCGTTTTCATCTTATAGAATCGGGTGAAGTACTCTCTAATTTGGAGCAGGCCAGTAAATATGACACCCGTCAGGTATTTCTTACAGACCTTAAGGAAAGAGGCCGAAATGCTGCAGAATACTGGATTGGATCAAACTTCAGTGCGATTGGTCGGAAGCCTAGTTGTGACATAGAGACGATGTTTTTATAGTACGCAGAACTTAATTCAGTATGGAAAGGCAAGATGGCTAAAAGTCGGGATCAGCTTAAATTATTACTGCTTCAGATTAGGGATGGGCATCAGGTCCGTCAGGAGGAGCTAGAGAGTTTTGCTGAATACTGTGAGCTGAAAATTGAGCAGATTGATGTGCTGAACGTATTCGATACGCCAGACTTCCCCGATACAGCGGCTGATCAATATGACGCTTTGCTGGTGGGTGGGGCGAGTGAAGCCAATGTGCTGCTCCCGGAAACCTACCCATTTGTTGAGCAATGTCAGCAACTGATTTTGCGCTGCGCACAAACCGATAAGCCAGTGTTTGCTTCATGCTTTGGTTTTCAGTTGGCCGTGTTGGCTCTTGGAGGTGAGATTCTGCACCGGGAGAAAGACTTCGAGATGGGGACTGTGCCAATTTCACTTGAATATAGTGTCTGGCAAGACCCAATTTTTAGGGACACACCTGATAACTTTTATGCGGTGTCAGTACATAAGCAATATGCTAGCAGCCTGCCTAAAGACTGTATTTCGCTGGCATACACTGAACAATGTATTCATGCGTTTCGTCTGAAAGACAAGCCGTTCTGGGCTTTTCAGTTTCATCCAGAAGTAGATAAGCGAATTCTGGTTGAACGGCTAACTTTCTATAAAGAGAAGTACACCGATGGAGATGGTCATCTGGATGAAGTTCTCTCTTCCGCTCAAGAAACGCCACAATCTAATGCGCTGATGGGTAAATTTGTTCAACGCGTCGTTATCGATCAAGAGCATCTCCAGGAATGAAATAGCTTCCTGGAGGCTGGCAAAGTAGAATGGACCTTTTTAGCTCAACCGGAATAATAAATAAGCGATGACTGAGCCACAAAATCAAGACAATCAGGAACCAGTGAAACCTCGTAGCAGGGGGATCTATCTGCTGCCGAATCTGTTTACTACAGGGGCACTTTTCTCTGGTTTTTATGCTGTGGTTGCCAGCATGAATGGCCACTTTGAAAATGCTGCTATCGCCATTTTTGTTGCTATGGTGCTCGATGGCCTTGATGGGCGAGTCGCGCGAATGACCAATACTTCCAGCGCCTTTGGTGCGGAATATGACTCTTTGGCGGATATGGTCTCTTTTGGTGTGGCGCCGTCACTGGTTGTTTTTAATTGGGTGTTGGATGATATCGGCAAGTTAGGTTGGTTTGCTGCATTCTTATATGTGGCAGGTGCCGCTTTACGGCTTGCCCGCTTTAATACACAGATAGGTTCTACTGATAAGCGATATTTTATCGGTCTGCCAAGCCCAGCGGCTGCAGCGGCTGTTGCGGGTATGGTGTGGGCGGCTACTGAATATGGTATTGATGGAGCTCCGTATGCCTATGTTATCGCGTTATATGTCGCGTTGGTTGGTGTACTTATGGTGAGTAATGTCCTTTATTACAGCTTCAAGGATGTTAGCTTAAAAGAGAAAGTACCTTTCCTGATTCTGGCGGGCATTGTTCTTGCTGTGGGTATTATCTCCATAGATCCAGCTACCTTCCTTTGGTTACTGTTCCTCGCATATGCTGGCTCAGGACCGATTCTCTGGGTGATGCGAAAAACCAAGCAAAAACCTTCGGCATAATTAAAGCGGCTTCCAATTAGGAAGCCGTTTTTATTTCTGCTATACCTAAATTGTAGAAGTGGTATGTTGGAGGTGGTTATGAAGCTCCTATCTTGTCAGTGCCGACAGCTGCGAATCTTGTGTTATACAGTTTTGTTTCTGCTAATGATTATCCTGATGATCAGCATGGCATTTATTCTGGTTGGTAACTGAGGGGGATAGCCATGAAAAAGGCTGGAAGTGATCATTCAACTGATTGGCCGCAGTTTTTTGCAAGTGCCCTCGCAGCTTTTTTAGGCGTCCATTCACAGAGCAATTATGAGCGGGACTTCCGCTCCGGACATTTTTGGCCCTATATCCTTATGGGCGTTTTACTACTTATTTTCTTGGTATGTTTTGCCTACCTATTGGTGAATCTTTCAATCAGTTACTTTAGTGCTGCGCCTTAGCTAATTTCTTGCATATTTTTTTTCACTGCTATACTTGCAGGTATAACCAAGCGGATTGGTCGGAAATGATAGGACGGAGTCCAGGCGAAAGAGAGCCTGCCCGAACCCTGCTGCTACCGACGTTGAAATTATAGAAGTGCAACGCCCCTAGTGAGAGGATTCTGACAGGCTCGTTTTTGTGTAACGAAAGGGGCCTGCAATGATCAAGAACAAGCTGATTCTATCGGCGCTTTTCTTATCTGCCGGAAATGTTCAGGCCGATTGGGCCGTGAATCTGACCCGTGGTGTCACGGAGATAAGCCGGGAAGTCTATGATCTGCACATGATTATCTTCTGGATCTGTGTGGCAATTGGCGTTGTAGTGTTTGGTGTCATGCTTTTCTCTGTGGTTTATCACCGTAAATCCCGCGGTGCTGAAGCACACAATTTCCATGAAAATATCTTTGTAGAAATCACCTGGACTATCATTCCATTTGTGATCCTGATCGCTATGGCGGTACCCGCCACGGCTACCCTGATCAAAATGTATGACAACACAGAAGCTGAGCTGGATATTCAGATAACCGGCTATCAATGGAAGTGGCGCTACCAGTATCTGGGCCAGGATATCGATTTTTTCTCTAGCCTTTCTACTCCTCGTGAACAGATAAATAACGCTGCAGCAAAAGGGGAGCATTATCTGCTTGAGGTGGATAATCCTCTGGTTATTCCTGCAGGGAAAAAGGTTCGCTTCCTATTAACTGCCAATGACGTTATCCACTCTTGGTGGGTGCCTGATCTTGCAGTGAAAAAAGATACTATTCCGGGCTTTATCAACGAAGCCTGGACCATTGTTGACGAACCAGGAACTTATCGGGGTCAGTGTGCAGAG
>NZ_JAAEQH010000304.1 GCF_024231755.1 Neptuniibacter sp. | reverse complement strand
TTCTGCTTCCCAGCTCTCCTCTTAACTCAGAGACACTGATCACAGAAGCATGGCTCGCAGCTGATCTGTGGTCCAAATCAACACTCCAGAGCAGTAATCTGACTCAATGGAATGTGCCCCAACAGCCCCCTAGTCGGATGCAGCTTACCATGGCCTGACTGTACATTGAGCCAACCCCTCAGGTTGACTGGCCGGTGAGCCAGTCGATAGCGATCACAGAGTGACGTCCAATTAAGGAAACCACCCTACCCAATTACATGGGCCAAAGGACTTGCGCCCAGAGGCAACCAACGGTCTGATCCATGGGGATCTTTGCTAACCCACGCAAGAACTTTGACCGTTTTCACCAGCCTTGCCACATACGCATGGCCACTTACGCTGCTAACCCTTCAACTCTCCATTCTCTCTGGTCTGCAACACCACCCTTGTAGGGTTGGTGGTCCTTGCCAGCCTTACAACAACAAACATGCATTCTAATATAATGTATCACGACGCATAGTGTAAATAAAGAGCACCTTGAAGATTATTAGCCTGAGAATTATGGTACCTTAGATAGTAGCACCAATAACACTTTGCTGACAAATACTAATATTCTACTAATACGCTGTTACTTCTTTACTGCTGTACTATACTTTACTACCCAGACTTTACCAATAACTACCACCGATACCAATACCAAGACCTTCGAGAAGACACCTGAAATACTGGTCTTATTCTACATCTCCAGATCATGCATTGGTACGAAAGAACCCCAAACACGTTTTACTAATACACCAAACAAAGAACCCCAATCAATGTTACCAAGTGAAGGTACCAATACGCATTGTAGAGAAAGGCCTATTCTGGAGCCGGCTGTGCTTGGTGAGAAATTAGCACGTCTCTTTCAGCGCTCGGTCATGACAGCTGCATCCGTCCACTGCTCACTCCGGAATTAGACAACAACAATATTGCAACAGGATTCCGTACAGGACTAGTTATGGTGACCATTCATTGGTCAGCCGAAGCATCGCACACACACCAACTAGTTTACCCTAAGTACGAACTAGTCTACCGCCAATAGAAAGTGAATGTATGTACAGTAACCTACACACTAAGGATCGCTGCACCATTACCTGTCTTCTTTGACTCCATTACCTAGAAAACGCCAACGGCTTAACAGTCTGACTATTAGCAAATACCAATACAAAACGGCTATGCAGCGTCTCTAAACACATATGTACAATAAGAACAACAATGTTTGGCCGGTACTATTTATCCGCTCCATCTGTCAGTCCAGGTCCTACATTTCATATCCTTCAC
>NZ_JAAEQH010000303.1 GCF_024231755.1 Neptuniibacter sp. | reverse complement strand
TCGACCAGGTTCAACTGTCAAGCTACAGCTAATAGTGTTAGTTTGTTTTGGAAAAGTAATGAATAACTGCAAAAGCTATGCCTGGATGCATGCAAGCAACTATGAGTACGCAGAAATGTTTCAGGCCATCTGGTGATATCATAATGGCCCTGATTATAATACCTAACCAGCTAAAGGCTAATAAGCTAATAATGTTAGCATGTCTTGGAAACCTGCAGACGTTCTTATCAGTAACTGCAAAAGCTGTGTCAGAATTTATCGGGGCAAACTTTGAGTATGCGAAGGTGCTCCAGGCCATCTAGAAGAAATCACAAAGCTCAGCTTAAGCAAATAAGCTAGCAGCTAATGATGTTAGCATACACCGTATCTTTAAAAACATTGAAAATCCTGGCGCCATGTGAGCCGGCGGCCCATTGGCGTTTGCACGCCTGGTCTACGTGCCCATATAATTGCCATGGAGATTTCCATCCGAAATGCATTACATATATTGAATCACTTTCGCCCGACAAGACGGATGAAACTGATGCACCTTTTATGATCTGTTTGAATAGAAGCATTCCGTTTGTTCTCCAGCGAAAACTAGACAGATAATAGCAGGTGTATGTGCTGACAGGAACGGACAGTGGATTTCATCACCGTATCGGATGTCGGAAGGGAATAACTCTGAGCAATCCGGTGGCAAAATCGCCTAAACTTAGAGGAATCCATATCTGGTATGATGTCCAATTTTTGTATTCTATGCAGGAACGGGGGCTGAAAAGTCCTGTTTACTGTTTCTGTACTTGCCGCACGAGGCGTTTGTGTATATCAGGCGGTGGTGCGTTCGCAGCTATATCGAATTGAGCGGCGACCGCTCCTGGGAAGCGTGCAGTGCGATTGGCCGAAAACCGGTGAGAACTAGTTCTAACTAGTGAGCTGGCTCCGCCTTGGCTGGACGGCTGTCGGCCTCTGCCTCGGCTGATGCGCACTGCAATGCTGTGAGCCCACGCGAAGTCGCC
>NZ_JAAEQH010000302.1 GCF_024231755.1 Neptuniibacter sp. | reverse complement strand
AGTGCAGCGCCAGGATCATTGGATATACCAGGCATTGGTCTATCTCTTGATGTTACAGGTGTCCCAGTTGTGGGTGATACCTTTACGATCCAGCCTGATGCTCATACTAATGGCAATGCGAATGCTGCTGTTACAAATGTACGGATTACTGATGATCGATTGGTAGGTGATGTTACTTATCCTTTGACGGTTATTTACGATGCTGCCAGCACTGAATTCAGCGTTTATGATTCAGCCACACCTGCTATGACCCTTTTCCGTGGCCCTTGGGATAATGGAACACTGGATCTGACTCAAACCTATGGTTTTGCGATCGATTTTGATGCTGCAGAAGTGCCTGCTGATGGCGATATATTCACTATTCAGCATGATCCTGATTCGACAGAGGCGGCTTATGTAGTCTTAACCGATGCGGATGGTGAGCGTGCACTGAAAGAGAATACTCCTGGTCAGCCAATCACGCTCTCCGGTTACGAAATTACAGTGAAGAATCGGCCAGATGTAGGTGACCGTTTCACGGTAAACCTGAATATTGATGGTGTATCCGATAACCGTAATGCTCTGTTGATGTCTGACTTACAGTTCACCCGGACAATTGAAGGCGCATCCTATCAGGATAAATATGGCCAAACCGTTGAGCAGGTGGGTACACAGGCAGCGGTGGCTCAGGTAAACGCCCAGGCAGGTAAAACTGTACTGGATGCCAATAAACAGATGCGTGACAGCATTTCAGGTGTCAATCTGGATGAGGAAGCAGCAAAGCTGGTGCAGTACCAGCAAGCCTACCAGGCTTCGGCTCAGCTGATTCGTGCTTCCCAGACAATTTTTGACGCGCTGTTACAGAGTGTTTAAGGAGATAAATTATGAGAATCTCTACACAGCAGGTTTTTCTTAGCAATATTGATAATCTGAGTAAGACAAGTGCTGACTTATTCAAGACTCAGCAGCAGTTGTCTACCGGTAAGCGTGTGCTGCAGCCTTCTGATGACCCGTTGGCATCAGCTCAGATTCAGAAATTTAAAAAAGAGATTGCGCGAACTGAGCAGTTTAACGGCAATATCGAAGTATCACAGCGCAGATTAGAGCTTGAAGAGAATACCATCGAGCAGATCAATAATATCTCTATTCGCTTAAAGGAACTGGCAATACAGGGTAAGAATGGTGTCCTGACAGACACGGACCGCAACTCAATTGCTTATGAAGCCGACGAGCTGGTGAAGCAACTCGATGGTTTGATGAATACCAAGGATGTTCAGGGTGAGTATCTGTTTTCTGGTCATAAAGGTTTTACTAAACCTTATGAACTTAATGCTGGTACAGGCCGCTATGAATTCCAGGGTGATGATGGTCAGCGTTTTATCCAGGTAGGCCCTGAAAACAAAATAGCTTCTACTGACTCAGGTTTCGAGATCTTCGAGAAAGTACCCAAGGTATCTGGTTATCTGGAAGCGGATATCACCCAAACGCAGGGTCATATTGGTGAAGTTGGTATTACCACCGACAATGCGGATGGCTTTGATGAGTTTATGAGCCAGAATGCTCCTCTGAATTTTACTTTTGCTGGTGGTAATCTGACGGTCACTAATAATGCAGGTCAATTTATAACAGCAGATGATCCTGCAGTGGATCTCAATAACTACGACTTATCTACTAACCCTAATGCTCCGGTTATTACAATTGCAGGGGTGGATATTACTCTGGAGTCAACAGTTGACGGGGTCGCAACTCTGGATGTGATTTCGCAGCATAATATTATTAATACTGCTGTCGACCTCAGAGATACGCTGAGAGAGGCTAATCTGAGTACCCAGGCTGG
This sequence comes from Neptuniibacter sp., assembly GCF_024231755.1. GTDB lineage: Bacteria > Pseudomonadota > Gammaproteobacteria > Pseudomonadales > Balneatricaceae > Neptuniibacter. Next base: position 5,492 of record NZ_JAAEQH010000302.1, on the reverse strand, counting down.
GAGAAATGATTTTTCTGAAAAAATGGACCTGATTCTGGAAAATCTCTCGGGTATTGAGGAAAAAAATATCGGTGTTCGAACCAGTATCGGTGGCCGCTTGAATGCCTTGGAGCAGCAGGAGCTGGTTAACTCAGATTACAAACTCTTTACTGAGGAAGCGTTGTCATCTTTTGAAGATCTGGATTACAACGAAGCGATCAGTCGCTTTGAGTTGCAGCAGACAGTATTGCAGGCGTCTTATGCCAGTTTTGCAAAAGTTCAGGATCTCAGCTTGTTTAACTACATAAACTGATTTGCGTATTTAGTTAGAAAAACCGGCCTAGGCCGGTTTTTTTGTGCCTGTAAATTGTGCGTTGCATAAATGGAGTGACTAAATATGTCATCTGTTAGGTTGCTTTTTGTTAGTGTGCTTTGAGTGTTAACCCTAGTAAATATGGGCTTTTCGAGGAGGTGGAATTATTTGTCACTAAAACTGGTAGCTTTTGTTATTGGCGTAAAAGCATCCGTGAACCATCCTTAAATACAGATAAATAACCCAGCTACAGATTTATCTCGTGCTATGTGGCTGTTCTTCCATTGTGACTGGAAGCGATAAAAATAATATTGAGGATAAATGTCATGCCAGAATACAAAGCGCCCCTCCGTGATATGGACTTCGTTCTGAACGAAGTACTTAACGCTGAGCAGCACTATCAGAATCTACCAGGTTGCGAGGAAGCAACTCCGGATATGGTGTCTGCAATTATGGAAGAAGGTGCCAAGTTTGCTGAGCGCGTTCTTTCCCCGCTTAACCAGATTGGTGACCAGCAGGGTTGTCAGTGGAATGATGGTGCTGTAACCACGCCAGAAGGTTTTAAAGAGGCTTATCAGCAGTTTGTTGAAGGTGGCTGGCCGTCCTTGGCTCATGAAGAAGAATGGGGTGGGCAGGGTTTGCCAGAATCCATGGGTATTATCATCAATGAGATGGTGGGTACAGCAAACTGGTCCTGGAGTATGTATCCGGGGTTGAGCCATGGTGCGATGAATACACTGGATGCTCATGGCACTCATGAGCAGAAAGAGACCTACTTGACCAAGCTGGTATCGGGTGAGTGGACAGGCACTATGTGTCTGACCGAGCCACACTGCGGTACTGACCTGGGCATGCTGCGGACTAAGGCTGATCCACAGGAAGATGGCAGCTACAAAATCTCCGGTACTAAGATCTTTATCTCAGCGGGTGAGCACGATATGGCAGATAACATTGTGCATATCGTTTTGGCCCGCCTCCCTGATGCTCCTGAGGGAACTAAAGGCATCTCTCTGTTTATCGTGCCTAAGCATCTGCCGGAATCTATCGGTGCCGACAACGGTGTAAGCTGTGGTTCCCTTGAACATAAAATGGGTATCCATGGTAACGCGACCTGCGTTATGAACTTTGATGATTCCACTGGCTACTTGATTGGCCCTCCGAATAAAGGCCTGAACTGCATGTTCACCTTTATGAATACTGCTCGTCTGGGTACGGCACTGCAGGGTTTGGCTCATGCTGAGTGGGGTTTCCAGAACTCTCTGGTATACGCAAAAGATCGTCTGCAGATGCGTGCGCTGAATGGCCCTGCTAAACCTGAAAAACCAGCAGATCCGATTATCGTGCATCCAGAAGTACGGAAAATGCTACTGACCCAGAAAGCTTTTGCTGAAGGTGGTCGTGCGTTGATCTACTACTGTGCTCAGTTGGTGGACAAGGTGAAGCTGGCTGACGGTGACGAAAAGGCTCAGGCAGATGCATTGCTCGCCTTTTTAACACCTATTGCGAAAGCATTCCTGACAGAGGTTGGCTTCGAATCAGCTAACCACGGTCTACAGGTTTTCGGTGGTCACGGATTTATCGCTGAGTGGGGTATGGAACAGAACGTCCGTGATAGTCGTATCTCCATGCTTTATGAGGGCACCACCCAGATTCAAGCGCTTGATTTATTGGGTCGTAAGGTTCTTATGACTCAGGGGGAAGCACTAAAAGGTTTCACCAAGATTATGCATAAGTTCTGTCAGGCTGAATCTGATAATGCGGATCTGAAAACCTTTATCGATCCTCTGATCGAGCTTAACAAGGAGTGGGGCGATCTCACTATGAAGGTAGGTATGAAAGCGATGCAGAACCGCGATGAGGTAGGAGCAGCCTCTGTAGATTACCTGATGTACTCCGGCTATGCGGTGCTGGGCTATTTCTGGGCGTGCATGGCTAAAGTAGCTCAGGAAAAACTGACCGCAGGTGAAGGTGATGCTGCGTTCTACCAAGCGAAGCTGACGACAGCGAAATTCTACTTCGAACGTATCTTACCGCGCACCCGTTCACTGGTCGTTACCATGCAATCCGGTGCTGACAATCTGATGACAATGGAAGAAGAGCACTTTGCTTTCTAAGGTGCTTATATGAAAAGAGCACTTAATAATCCGGTAGGCCGCACTTTGTTACGCGGCCTGCTTAAGCTCAATGCCAAGCGTTATAAATTGAAGAATAAAAAAGACAAAGAGGTTACTGAAATGGCTGATCTGAATACAATTTTTACTGAGATGAAAAATCGTTTTAATGCAGATGCTGCAGCGGGCACTGATGCGGTTTTTCAGTATGAAATTAGCGACGGTGGCGAGTGGTTTGTAACAGTTCAGGGCGGTGAATGTGATGTTGCTGAAGGAAGTAGTGATGACGCCACAGTAACACTGCGTATGGACACTACTACGCTCGAAGAGGTAATGTCGGGTGAAACTGACGGCATGCAGGCATTTATGACGGGTCGCATCCAGGCGGATGGCGATATTATGCTTGCAACTAAGCTGGCTGCAATTTTCCCTGTAGCCTAAGCTTATAGGGCGTATGGCTGCTAAGCTGTATGCCCTTTGTTGTCCATATAGAAGTTGTCTATATAAAAGTTGTTCATAAAGAATAGAACCTAACAGGTTCTCGATAAGAATAATTATACGAGGAGCCTCCGATGGTGCAGCAGTTACCTGCCGCCGATGTTATTCCGGCAGATCTTAACCATTACGGATTTAAAACAATTCCGGATGTACTGTCCTATACAGCGAAACAGTACGGTCCCAAACCCGCTTTTACCAGTTTTGGTCGTACCATCGACTACAACGAATTAGATCGTCTTTCTGCAGCCTTTGCGGTTTACCTACAGAAAGAGACAGGACTCAAGGCGGGTGATCGCGTTGCGGTTCAGATGCCAAATCTGATTCAGTATCCAATCGTGGTCTTCGGCATCCTGCGAGCAGGTATGGTTGTGGTGAATACTAACCCGCTGTATACCCCTCAAGAGATGCAACACCAGTTCTGCGATTCAGGTGCCAAAGCGCTAATTATTCATAAAAGCATGGCGCACAATGCTGAGAAGATTATCGGTAATACCGATATTAAGCATCTGTTTGTGACCCAGGTGGGTGACCTGCACGATTTCATTAAGCGTAATCTGCTTAATGCTGCGGTGAAGTATTTGAAAAAGATGGAGCCGGATTACAACTTGCCGGATGCTATTCCTTTGCGCTCCGCTTTTTACAAATACGATGGTCAACGCCCTGCGCCAGTCAAAGTTGAATCCGGTGATGTGGCTGTTCTGCAATACACTGGTGGCACCACTGGTGTGTCTAAAGGTGCGGTACTAACCCATGCGAACCTGATCGCCAACATGCTGCAGGCTGAAGAACGCCTAACTGTCCCAGGTGTTGATTGGACGGAAACGGTTATTTCCCCGCTCCCGCTTTACCATATCTATGCATTCACTGTAGCTCAGGTGGTTTCTCTACTGGGTGGACATAGCGTACTTATTCCTAATCCACGTGATATCTCTGGTTTCATCAAAGAGATGGGTAAGTGGCAGATGAGTACTTTTGTTGGTTTGAATACTCTCTTTGTGGCTTTGTGTAATGATGAAAAGTTCTCTTCAGTGGACTTCTCTAACCTTAAATTTACCGCTTCTGGTGGTATGGCTCTTAACCCTGCCACGGCAGTCATGTGGAAAGAGAAAACCGGTTGCGACATTATCGAAGGCTACGGTCTGACAGAGACATCTCCAGCAGTATGCTTCAATCCACCAGATGATAATCGTACTGGTACTATTGGTCTGCCGATGATGCACACTGATATTCGCATTATCGGTACTGATGGTAATGATGTTCCTCAGGGGGAAGCGGGAGAGCTTTGTGTTAAAGGTCCGCAGGTAATGAAAGGTTACTGGCAGCGTGAACGCGAAACATCATCTGCGTTTACCGACGATGGTTACTTTATTACCGGTGATATTGCGACCATCGATGAGGAAGGTTATTACCGTATCGTCGATCGTGCAAAAGACATGATTATTGTCTCTGGATTCAATGTCTACCCTAATGAAGTGGAAGATGTGCTTACTCTCCATCCTGACATAGTCGAATCTGCGGCTGTAGGTGTTCCGGATGATAAATCAGGCGAAGTAGTGAAGGTATTTGTTGTTACCAAGAATCCTGATCTGACTCGCGAAGAGGTGTGTAACTGGTGTAAGGATAAACTGACCCGTTACAAGGTGCCTAAGATTGTTGAGTTTGCCGATGAACTGCCCAAATCCAATGTGGGTAAAGTACTTCGCCGCATGTTGAAAGAACCACCTGCCAATTCAAACGCAGCCTGATCTGGGTTCTCCTGTAATGCCTCTATCTAAACCTGTTCGGCGTCAAAAACATCATAATCGAAGGGTGATTTGTAATGGATTCCTTCGTGAAGATGAGATGTGGGATATTGAAGCAAGAATGACTGATATTAAAACCCATGATGTCGACAATGCTGAGCGGGGTGGATATGTGGCAGCAGGGGAAGAGTTTCATGATCTTAGTATCAGAATAACTCTCGACAACAGCCTGCTTATACATGAGGTAGAGGCATGTATAGATCGGGCTCCCTTCAAAATGTGTTCACGTATTAGTGGTGCATTCCGTAAGTTGGAAAATACACGGATAGGACCGGGATGGCATAAGAAGGCTAAGGAGCTATTAGGCGGCGTGTTGGGATGTACTCATATGAATGAGCTTCTGCCTATTGTGGCAACCACTGCAGTACAAACCATGTGGCCAAGCAGTAAAAAAGATGTGCTGGAAGAGGGGGCAAGGCTGATGATCAATAGCTGCCATACCTGGGGGGAAAGCAGTGAAATGATTCAGCAGTACGTTCCTAGGTTTTATAAACCGCAACCTGTAGAGGCAGAGATTAGCGAATGACAGATTTAGTTCTATATAACTCTCATGCCGGTGTCGCAGAGATAGTATTTAATCGTCCGCAAAAGAGGAACGCTATTACGTTGGAGATGTACCAGAAGGCAACCTCATTCCTGAAAACTGCCCAGGCAGATGAGCAAGTGAAAGCGGTTCTCTTTTATGGTGAAGGCGATAGCTTCTGCGCCGGAAATGATATTCAGGATTTCGTTTCCTCAATCGGTGATAGTGATGGTCTGCAGTATGTTATTGGTTTCCTGCATGAACTT
>NZ_JAAEQH010000301.1 GCF_024231755.1 Neptuniibacter sp. | reverse complement strand
TTTACTTATTCCTAACGACAATTAAATATTGAAACTGTAATTTATCAACATAGAATAAACTAAGACAGTTTAGGGTGATTCTTCTCGTAAGATCTATCTGTTTTGATACCATAGGCTATGTTGTTGTTAGGCATGAACTTTTATAGCCACCATTGAAACGTACTATAACTAAGCTTATTTACACCGCCATATTGCCAAGAAAGCAAGAGCCAACCTGCGAACAATCGCTCACTTGCCATACTTATTCTGAAAAACTCGTCGACCACACTACAACTTGTTTCTACGAAAACATTACTACGACGACTCATCTTATTTGAACATTCTGAAGAACTTTTACGCCGAACTATTTCGCAAGACTTTACTGCTTGTTAAAGCAGCCTGAACATTTGTCCCTATCCGTTCTGTTGTGGAACATTTTTACTACTGTCCCTTCCCTTTGTCCTGTTGTGGGACTCGACCAATCGTTAATTGCTTTATTTACTTCGTCAAGAACTCTTCCAACAAACGTCTTCATCTGGCACGACTGTTCGACCATTGCCATCTCTCACTGTCTGGCTTGAGCCTTCAACATTTCTGTCTGTTTACATCTTGCTCGCCATGGCAACTCAATCAACTCTAAATCCGTCTATTGAAAGACACAGACTGATGACCTGTCCCTGATGATGCTTCCTGCCATCCGAAGCCTATTTCAATCAGGACTACTACCTAACATTTGCTGCTGTTCCGAAGAAAGAACTTGGAATCTCAAGAAACTTCTCCGTGAACTTTTCTGCCAGCTATTTTTGGCTACGACTCTACTGGAAGAAGAACCCTCTGCTAAGAACAGAATTCTAGGAATACCTTATCCGTTACCCTTTTAATCCTTCATTACCTTTTCAAAATTTAAACTTTAAATTTTCGACCTGCATCGAGGTCGCTGCTTCTTTATCCCCCCAAGGAAGTGTAACGAAGGATTTCTAGGTGTTTTTATAATTGTTCCGTGTCTTTTAAAACTTTACGCTGTTTGAAACCGCAAGATTACTGTAGCCGCTCTTTAACCGCAGAGCTGCTTTCTCGAGGAATTCAAGGCCTGCTTCGTCAGACTAACAACATCTGATCGCATGCTGACGTCCCTTGACGCATGCGAAGGCGCTTTGAATTCCCCGACTGACCCGGTTTCAAAACATCCCAACAGCCAGCTTAGTCCGTTAAGAATTTGCTAACTTTTTAGCCAGACTGTGATGTAATGTATACATCCGCGTAGCTAGCCTGTATATAAGCTCGTACTGAGCCATTTGACTGTTCCTACTCGTTTCTATCGTTCTTACCAGTTCCTTCCGTTTACTTCCATCTGCTTCTGCTCGTTTCGCCGTTCCTACTTACTACCGCCTGTACATACTTTGCCGTTCCGAGTCTCGTTCCGAGAGACCTCTTGCTGTACCGTTATCGTTACCTTGCACCGTTTCGCAATGTAGTCCGTCCATAGAGCGACGCGACGAATTCGCGTCGGCTCATTTACTACATTCCGCATCAGCGTAGAAACTTCGTACCTTTACCGTGCCTCATTTATCCGTTGCCTATGTACGTAGACCGTGAAGAAATCCGTTTCGCTTCATTAAATAAAAGTCGGTCTTCGTCTTGAACGTACATGCAACCTTCGCAAGACTTACCTGCCTACCTATCGTTTACCCGTTAACCTTTACCTATCGCCGTTGAACCAAGAAGTTAGGCATGCCAGCTAAAGCAAACGAGAATCAGCTCGAGCCCTACGAAATCGCCAGAAGTCGCCTCGCGAGGAGTAAGCAGCTGTACTCCACTCGTTAACCAGATGTCCGTCTTCGCCTGATCACCGATGACGCTCCGCGAGACAAGCCTACCGTTCGTAGACGAAGTAGTTCTGGCTAGGTAAACGAGTCAGCCACATATGAGCCTATTGTAACGCGCAACCGTCTTGTTAAGGGTCGCGCCTGTGGTCAGAGCTTGCTCTAACCTGCCAGGTGTCTTCTCGTT
>NZ_JAAEQH010000300.1 GCF_024231755.1 Neptuniibacter sp. | reverse complement strand
GTTTCGAATTTCTGACCATCCGCACTGGCGTGCAACTGGTCCTCCTGAATATGGTAGTGGCGGAAGATGGGTAATGAAGCCACCGCATTATTGATCACGTCGCTGGCATCATGCAGCGTTTCAGGTCGGATATAGTTAGCCTGTACTGTACTCAGGTGTTCATAACTGCGGTCGGAGATCTGCGCCATACCATACACACCACGGTGAGTGGCGTTAGCAATCAGAATGGCCAGTAAATCATCCTGATGAGTAGTTCCCTGTTTTTGTATTGGCAGCACATGTGTCAGGCATCGCATAAACCCGGTTTCGCGCTCAACATACCGCAGGACATCCGCGATACCGACTGGCTGCATTCGCTTAAAGAAGGGATTGTTGACCAGAGATGTAGCGCCTTTTGTTGGCAGGTGCCAGCGGGTGCCCGAGCGATTTTTCATGATTACATTGCGATTATCTCCCTCATCAATATGGCGCGCCACGTCTTTGAGCGCGCTTTCCAGTCGATGTTGTTTCTCCTGTAACAATGCGTCAACAGGTTGTTTTAGTCTGTCCAGCGTTGATGACTCCAGCAGTGCATCCTGCGATGTTTGGGGGATCAGGTCGTCTTCCAGTGCCCGGTATTTGGTGACATTTGACAGATAAATACGTCCGTTCAGTCGTGAAGTTAACTGCCGGTAGAGCAGCCATTCATAACGTTGCGGATTAACGTTATCCTGTTTCACCAGCCATGGGAGGTGCTTTTTGGGGATAAGCGACGTATCCATTGTCATCAGTGATTCACCGGATACAATTTCCGTTTGCATCTTTTGAAGTTGGGCGACGACGGCTTCTGAGCCTTTACCGGCCTCACATTCAAGGCACAGGAACACTGGTCTTAACAACTGTTCCAGAAGGTTTCGTTGTTCGTCATAATATTGCCACTGGTACTCTTCCACGGTCCGTTTTTGTTTTTTCAGATAAAGGCAAAGGGTCTGGATATCCCGATCATCCATCACTTTCAGTGCCTGTTTTCTGACTTCCGAGAAGGGCTGATTGTCATCAATATTCTCGTCAACAAACAGGTGAAGTAGCTCTGCCGCTTTCGTGACATTGTCCGCAGCTGACTGCCAGGACAGGAACACTGCTTGTTGTGCAAAGGCGTTGGCGGCTTCCTGTTGTTTTCGGATATGGTAAACAAACCCATCCGTCAGGCGCTCCAGTGCAAGTTGCATGCGCTCTGTCAGATGACACAGTAACCACAGGTGCTGCTGTGAGCGTTTGAAGCGCCGCACTTTACTGCCGTAGTAATCAATAAGGCCGCTGAAGTGTTGTCGATTTTTTAGCGACAGATTGAGCCTGTCCACAACGTCATTTATTTGCGTGTGCCATGGTGCTAACCGGTGGTAAATGGCGAGCTCTTTTTTAAGCTCAGGCACGGTCAGACTTTTGGCACCACCCCTGAGATGGCTCAGACTCAGCCCGTCGTCTTTAGTAGTGATTATGTTGTCCAGAAAGACGTTAAGTTCATTACTGGTAAGTTGATTCAGTTGGAGCGTCAGGTCTTTTCTGACCTGTTGCATTGTGCGGCTTATCAGTCTTTGAAGCACGGAGTACTTAGGAATGGCAATGTTATGGCTGGCAAGGTATTCAATGGCCGCATCAAAGAGGTGTCGAGGCTCCAGCCAGGCATGACCAATGTAAACCAGGTGGTGGCACAGAGCATTGAGGTGCTGTTTTTCATTCCACTTATTGTAATTTAGTAGACGCAGTATCCTTGAGTAAATACGGTCACGCTGCATTTTACTGACACTGAAAGGCCTGATCCCTTTACCTCTTTGAATTTGGGAGGCAATAAACTGCATGTCGATACTGATATCACGGAAACTCGGAGCAATGATCACTGGCTTAGATTTAAAATAGCCCAGAAGCGCCACGAAATAACAACGATGTTTAGTAAGCCTGATAGTACGGCATTCGGCCTGTTCTACATCGTTTAGCGAAAAATACAAACGTTGTTCCTCAATAGAAAACTGAGGTGCTGAATACAAGTCTCGTTGTTCTGCCTGAGTCAGAATCGAGAGTTCATTACTAATTGCCATGATGAATAAACGCCAATATGATTGATGGTGTTTATATAAGATGGCAGAATATTGGAAGGTAACCCACCGCCACAGACCATATAATATAATACCTGTAGCGTTCTATGTTACTTTAGAGGGGAAAATCCCTAGAACCCCTAATTCAGAAACGTGGCCGGTTAAAGTAAATGTGTACGAGAGAGTGAATAGACACAGCACAAGTAAGCAAGACTTTAACCTTAGGAAAGGTTTAAGAGGTTTAAATTTCAATAAGTAGATAGTTATTAAAGCTACGGCTAACCCCCCCGCACGATACAAGGTGACTTCACCGATAGGAGAACTCAACATTATCTTAAGCATAAAGGGGTCAAGTGCGCCTTGAATTCCCTCTTCTACCATCGCTCCAGTGTTCGCGATAAACCACACTGCATTAGAAATAAACGCAACAAAGACACAAACCTTTACCCATACAGCGCTATAAGATGGCGTTGTATAACTTGTCCTACTGTCGTTAATATCTCGCCAGAAAAATGTATATCCAGCTGTGGCCGCGAAACCTAAATAAAACATTAGCTTTGTCACTACAATTACAGTGTTCCAGATATACATTTCCACAGCTGAATCCCCTTTTTAGTGCACCATAAATCCAAAACTATCTTTCATCTTGTGCCCATCGGAGCCAAGCATGATGAACTCAACATTGTATGAACCTGGACGTAATTTAGGTAAGGTCCAAGAATAATCCGTTGCAACCTCTTTCGGAGGTTCAAAGCCAAAATCAACTTTTGCACCTTCACTATCTTTTAAAACTACTTTTATTAATCTAACTCCCTTGGTAAAGCTGACTGATAGTTCCATTGGGGCCTCCATCAGCATTGCATTTTTGCTTGGTGTGCTAGATTTAATTTCTATAGCCTCATGTGCTAATGCCACGCTGCTTAGCAGTACACTAAATATTGCAAATGATTTAACAAGTGCTTTCATGATTACCTCTATCTTTGGTTTTTAAAAATTAAAATTGCTTTGATTGTCAAAAGTGCGCATTTATTTGTTTAACTTTGACTTCAATCGAATTGACTTTCGTAGCTTTCTACTTTCGCGTAAGGTTCGTAGCTCCCATCTTGATATATAATGAAAACGGTATAAGGCATAAACTGCTCTGCTACTTCCATTCCGGGTGAACCTACTGGCATAGCTGGAACAGATAACCCGATAGCCTTTGGATGTTCTTCTAACAAGAATCGTTTTATAAACTTAGAAGGGACATGGCCTTCAAATACAAAGCCACTTTCTGTAACAGCGGTATGGCAAGAGCGAAGATTTGGCGAAATTCCGTATTCGTTCTTGATGTCGCTCAAGTTATGAAAGTCCTTTGTACGTAGTTGAAACCCTTGGCTTTCTAGATGAGTTATCCACTTTTTACAGCATCCACACGATGGTGATTTATAGACCAATAATTCAAAGGCGTCGTTTGCGCCATGGTGGATATTTGCCATGGCAACGCTAGGTAGAATTAGCAGTAAT
>NZ_JAAEQH010000299.1 GCF_024231755.1 Neptuniibacter sp. | reverse complement strand
GAAGTGACAAAAATTAAACTTCCTGAAATATCAGTACCGTTTTGGTCGATGTTGGCAAGCATGTTTACTTCTTTTTGCAGATGATGCGTCAGGCAGGGTTCAGTTGGGACAACACGTTGTCCGCGAAGCCGACCAGCGATGGAGTGCCGTTCTGGCCACAGACGCTCGACTACCTGCTCCGTTGGAAGTGCGAACGTGGCGGCTGTCCAGTGAAGCCTCACCCGGGCATCTGGGAGATACCACTGAACCAGTTCTTCGGCTATTACATCCCGATCATTCAGAACTACAAGCGGGCGGCCATGATCAGAGCTGCGATGCGTGTCAATGAGACCGCTGACAGCGCGTTGCAGGTCCTCAGACAGGTATGTATACTGTCAGAAACTGCGCAATCCTATTGATTTCTTGAATCCTTTCCTATTGGTGCTAACATCATATTGACACTCTCAAGAGAAGCCCCCTTGAACGGGGCTTATTTTGAAAGTTCGCCACAATGAATTTAACACTAGTAAGGCCATACCTAACTACAAACTGTATGGACAAGTACTGAGCTACGTTTGTATTGCCGGTCACTTGTGCTAACCACTACACCACTGAGCTATCAGCTGAAGGCCCTAGCATAATGGCAACATAAACATAAACATAAACATAAACATAAGCATAAACATAAACATAAGCGCTAGCACAATGGCGACATAAACATAAACATAAGGTTCTTGTGTCGTAACATAAGGATAGAGTGCTGCTCTAATTTTATGTCGAGAACATAAGCACTCGTAGTGGTCTACAGGTCAGTTACGTGCCATGGCGGGTGAGGTGGATTTTGATCAAATTCGGTACGGCGGCAGCCTAAATAGTTTACTTTAAGCACTGCGATTTTTATTTAGATCGGTTGAGTGAGAGCAGAGTTATTCAAAATCAAACTTGTTCACTTCAAAAAAACACCGTGTACATGCAGTGCCTTGTTACTTAGTTTCGTTATGTAGCTAGTTTTCCATTCTAGAATTTCGAGCGCAGTTACACCAGCAACCGTGCGCCTTTCATCATGACCGTCAATGCAGACTTCTTGACAGCGATGCCAGAGAATGCTGGTCTGACTGCTCTGGAGGCGTTCCTGGGCGAACTCTGTCGCAAGAAGGATGTCTACATAGTGACCATGTCGCAGCTGGTCCAGTGGATGAGGAAGCCGACGTCGCTGTCGGAAATCGGTCAATTCCCACCGTTCCAATGCCCAAAAGCAGGCAGTGCGCTGGCCAGAAGACCTCCGTGCGGCACCAACTACATCTGCAACTTCAAAACACCCGACCTGATCTCTGGGGAACACCAAATTCGCAGCTGCCAGCCCTGTCCAAAACAGTACCCTTGGGTGCACAACCCGGCGGGCATTTGATCTGAATGCGTCGTTATTAGTAGGATATGCAAGGATATGCGTTGTTTTAGCTCATAGTCGCTGTTATGATTTGTTTTTGCTCACTTCTCGTTCATTTTCCATATGTCCGCGCTAACTCTACGCCAGGCCAAGTCGATGCCATGCTCAGTGCAGTGTTCTTTTTTGTACCATGGCGCTGGTTTTGAGAACTGGCGTACTTAATAAACACAATGTTGGAAAAGTTTCTGGTTGGTTCTCGTTGCCGTTGACAAATCCTCTTATACATTAGAGATAGCAATTGGGAAACTCAGTACGGAACTCAGCAAAACTCCATAACCTGGCCTAGCAAGCTAATAGCATAGCGATTTTGCCAAATTCTGTCTGGTTGGTAAAGTTTCTGGTTGGTTTTCGTTGCCGTTGACAAATCCTCTTATACATTAGAGATAGCAATTGGGAAACTCAGTACGGAACTCAGCAAAACTCCATAACCTGGCCTAGCAAG
>NZ_JAAEQH010000298.1 GCF_024231755.1 Neptuniibacter sp. | reverse complement strand
GTGACTGTAGTTGAGAGGCATACCTACCGATGAGTAGGCATCCATCATCTGTTCAGAGGTGATAACTTCAATCTGATTAGGGTAGGTATCCAGGCCAAATTCCGAAGCAATACGTCCAATCTCCTGATCGTATTCTGCAATCAGATCAAAGGTCCACTCAGCACCGGTTGAAATAGGGCTCTTCTTTTTCATGCTGCCCCCTCAACCTTTTTCTCAAATAAACTGCGGAAAACCGGGAAGATATCCGCAGGCTCTTTGATCTGCTGCATAGCGAAGCTCTCAGGCCAAGTGGTTTGCAGCTTTTCATATTCATGCCACAGGTTCTGATGAGGGCCTGTAGTGATCTCAACATATGCGAAGTACTGTACTTTGTTCAGGATGCTACTATTTAGGACCTGGCTGCATTTGGTCGAGTCTCCGTCCCAGTTGTCTCCGTCAGAGGCTTGGGCAACATATATGTTCCAGTCTGCCGGGGAGTAGCGTTCATCGATAATTTCAGAGGTTAGATCCAAAGCGCTGGATACGATGGTGCCACCGGTTTCACGAGAGTAGAAAAATTCCTCTTCGTCTACCTCTTTTGCATGGGTGTGATGACGTACAAATACAACTTCGATCTGTTTGTAATTTCTTTTCAAAAAAAGATACAGCAGGATAAAGAAGCGTTTAGCCATATCTTTTATGCTTTGTGTCATGGAACCGGATACGTCCATGACACAGAACATCACCGCTTTACTTGAAGGGATTGGTACTTTGATCATGTTGTTGTATTTAATGTCAAAGTCATCAAGGAAAGGGACCCGTTTCAATCTGAGCTCTAGCTTATGGATTTTCTCTTTGAGAACGGAGATTTGAGACTGAGCATCATCGTCAGGCAAACGGTCCTCTAGTACACGGATCTCCTCTTTGAGTTTTCTGATTTTCCGGCGGTCTTTGCCAGATAAAGCGATTCGACGAGCATGTGCTGCTTTAAGAGAACGCACGATATGGATTTTTTCCGGGCTACCGGCGTTAGTGAAACCGGCGCGACGGGTTTCATACTGGACAGCCTGTTTTAACTGTTTTTTTACGAGATAAGGGAGCTCCAGTCCATCAAACATAAAATCAAGGAACTCTTCCTGATTTATTTGAAAGGTAAAATCATCTTCCCCTTCACCCTGATTGCTGGCTTGCCCCTGGCCTGATCCTCCACCTCCTCCACCTTGTGGACGTTGGAACTCATCACCTACAACAAACTCTTTATTTCCGGGGAATACTCTATTACGTACGCCGCCTTCACCATGGTGAAACACAGGTTCAGATATATCCCTGCGAGGGATAGTTATACTGCCACCTTTATCAATGTCATGAATTGAGCGGCTGTTCACAGCATCTTCTACCGCCTCTTTAATATGCTTTTTATAGCGGCGTAAAAAACGTTGACGGTTAACCGTGCTTTTGTTTTTTGAGTTGAGGCGGCGATCAATGATGTAACTCATACTTCTATCCCCGTATCAGACCTTTAAAATCCATGTAGTTAGGGCCGTATGCTAGATCCAGGCTTATCAGCCTGGTCTATTGTGATTTCCGAACCCGGATATACCACTCAGAGAGCAGGCGAACCTGTTTCTCGGTGTATCCACGTTTGATCATCCGCTTCACAAACTCACCATGTTTAGTCTGCTCCTCACTGGATGCCTTAGCATTAAATGAGATAACGGGTAGCAGATCCTCCGTATTCGAGAACATTTTTTTCTCGATAACGGTACGCATTTTTTCATAGCCCATCCATGATGGGTTTTTACCGTTGTTGTTGGCCCTTGCTCGAAGCACAAAGTTGACGATCTCATGACGGAAATCTTTGGGGTTACTGATACCGGCAGGCTTCTCAATTTTTTCCAGTTCTTCATTAATTGCTTGTCGATCAAGGATGTCGCCGGTTTCAGGATCACGGTATTCCTGATCCTGAATCCAGAAGTCTGCATAGGTTACATAACGATCAAAAATATTCTGGCCGTACTCTGAGTAAGATTCCAAGTAAGCTGTCTGGATCTCTTTGCCCAAATACTCGATATATTTAGGCGCTATGAATTCTTTCAGGTAGCCGAGATAGCGTTCCTGAGTTTCAGCAGGGAACTGTTGCTGTTCGATCTCTTTTTCCAATACATACAATAGATGTACTGGATTTGCAGCTACTTCGGATGGGTCAAAGTTGAAAACTTTCGACAGAATCTTGAATGCAAAACGGGTCGACAAACCGTCCATCGCCTCATCAACGCCCGCAGAGTCTTTATACTCTTGCAGCGATTTCGCTTTTGGATCGGTATCTTTTAGGTTTTCACCGTCATAAACCCTCATTTTTGAGTAGAGGCTGGAGTTCTCAGGCTCTTTTACACGGGAAAGAACCGAGAACTGGGCCAGCATGTTGAGCGTGTCGGGTGCACATGGTGATTTGTTTAATGAACTGTTTTCCAACAGCTTCTCATAGATATGGATCTCTTCCGTAACGCGGCAGCAATAAGGTACTTTGACGATATAGATTCGATCTATAAAGGCTTCATTGGTTTTATTGTTTTTAAAAGTTTGCCACTCTGATTCGTTTGAGTGGGCCAGCAAAATGCCATCGTATGGAATTGCCCCCATACCCTCGGTGCTGTTGTAGTTGCCTTCCTGTGTGGCTGTAAGCAGTGGGTGCAGTACCTTGATCGGTGCCTTGAACATCTCCACGAACTCCATAATACCTTGGTTTGCCCGGCAGAGAGCGCCAGAGAAACTGTAGGCATCTGGATCATGCTGCGGGAAATCTTCCAGCTTACGGATATCCACTTTACCAACCAGACTAGAGATGTCCTGGTTGTTTTCATCTCCGGGTTCCGTTTTGGCAATGGCAATCTGATCAAGAATAGAAGGGTAGAGTTTCACCACACGGAACTTGGATATATCCCCCCCGTGTTCATGCAACCGTTTGGCAGCCCATGGGGACATGATTCCTTTTAGATAACGGCGAGGAATACCGTATTCCTCTTCGAGAATGTCGCTATCTTCCTCTGGCTTGAATAGCCCTAATGGCGATTCAAAAACAGGGGAATCTTTGATGGCATAGAAAGGGATTCTTTCCATCAAGTGCTTAAGTCTTTCTGCCAGGGATGACTTACCACCCCCTACTGGGCCAAGTAGGTAGAGTATCTGTTTCCGCTCTTCTAAGCCTTGTGAGGCGTGACGGAAATATGAAACGATATTTTCTATCGCTTCTTCCATGCCATAAAACTCGCTAAAAGCGGGGTAACGTTTAATTAACTTATTGGAAAAAATGCGGCTCAACCTGGGATCGGTTGAGGTGTCGATCATTTTCGGCTCACCAATAGCCTGCAACATTCTCTCTGCAGCATCTGCATAGATCAGAGGATCTTGCTTACACAGTTGGAGATATTCATCCAGACTGTATTCTTCCTGCTGAACAGAATCATACCGGGCTTTGTAGTGGTCAAAGATACTCATACTAATCACCTTCGTTTCAGCCAAGTCTTACGGTGGATCATGAATGCTCATGTAGATAGTGTAGTTCACAAATTCGAACTCTGAGACTTTGACCACGTTTATTGCTATTTGTTTTTAAATAAATTAATTCCTTGATTTTTAAGGGTTATATGTTCTCTTTTGCCAGCTCTTTCAATAGCGCTTGTAGAAAACGTGCAGCTTCGCCACCTGTTAACGCGCGATGATCAAAGGTGAGTGACAAGGGTAGTATTCGGTGAATTTTTAACTCACCATTAATGGCTACGGGTTCCTCTCTTATGACGCCTGCTCCCAGAATCGCGACTTGTGGAGGGACCACAATTGGATTGGCATAACGCCCAGCGATGGTGCCGAAATTACTGAGAGTTATGGTCGCCCCTTGTAGTTCCTGAGCAGGAATCGTTCTTTTCTTAACGTCCTCCCGCATCCTGTTTAAGCCCTGTCGTAGGTCTTCCTCTGAGCGGTTTCCTATATCCCTCAGAACAGGTACAAACAGGCCTTGATCTGTATCTACTGCGACACCTAGGTTGATGCTATTGTGTAGGCGGCGGCTCAACGTTTCTCCATCAAACCACACATTGAACCCTGTTTCTTGTGCACATGCTTTGGCCATTGCCTGCACTAGTCGCATAGTGATGTCGGTTTTTTCTGACCAGAGCTGAATATCTGCATCTTCGTGGATGGTGACAGGTACAACCTCCGCGTGAGAATGAACCATTGTTCGCGCCATATGTTTACGTACGCCACGAAGCGGTTCAGCTTTACCGTGGTGTTTATCCATATGTGATGCTTTTTCCACATCCGCAGGTGAAATTGTATTGTTGGGGCCCGTGCCTTTAACTTGGCTCAGATCGATGTTTAGTCGTTTCGCCAATGCCCGGACTGCAGGGGTCGCTCGGAGATGGTGGTTCGCGGCATCTGAACTGTTCTGTGAACTAGGAGCAGCGCCAATTATAAAACTATCAGGTTCACTGCTTCCTTCAGAAGATTGAGGGATTTCACCGACAACAGTACCGCTGTCTTCATCTTCCCCTCCTGAGTATTCGACCAGAGGTTCACCGGTATGGATAGTATCACCCTCTGCTCCGAACAGGTGGGCGATGACGCCTGCCTGAGGAGAAGGTACTTCAATAATGGCTTTAGCGGTTTCAACCGAAACAATAATCTGATCAGCAGATACAGTGTCACCTTCGGCAACATGCCACTTAACTATTTCTGCTTCGGGAAGACCTTCGCCCAGATCGGGTAATTTGAAATACTTCATACAAACTCCATTGTCTGGTTAACAGCATCAAGAATATCCTGGGTATTCGGCATGTAATGATGTTCAAGTCGGAAATAGGGCATAACCGTGTCATAACCGGTAACCCGTGTAATAGGGGCTTGTAGATCAAGTAGGGCTTTCTCTGCAACTGTTGCTGCTATCTCTGCTCCCATGCCAGCATTACGTGGAGCTTCATGAATGATGACCAGACGACCCGTTTTCCTTACAGACGCCAGAATGGTTTCTATATCCAGAGGACTTATGCTGACCAGGTCTATGACTTCACAATCAATATTTTGCTGACTGAGCGTGTTAGCGGCTTCAAGAGTTTCCTGAATCATTGCGCCCCAACTGACCAGAGTAATGTCAGAACCTTCGCGTAAGGTGAAACACTTACCAATAGGCAGAGCTGCACCGCTATCTTCTACCTCTTGTTGCTGGCTACGGTAGATTCGCTTCGGCTCCAGGAAAATCACAGGGTCAGGATCTCGGAGTGCTGCCAGTAGCAAACCGTAGGCACGTGCGGGTGAGGAGGGGATCACCACCTTCAGCCCCGGAATATGGGCGAGTAGTGTTTCAGTGCTTTCTGAATGATGCTCGGGGGCATGAATACCTCCACCAAAAGGTGCTCGGACCACCATTGGGCAACTGAGTCGGCCACGGGTACGATTCCGCATCCGGGCTGAGTGACACACTATCTGTTCCAGTGCAGGAAATATAAATCCCATGAACTGGATTTCAGCGACAGGTTTTAGCCCTTGTGTTGCCATGCCTACGGTTAAGCCAGCGATCATGGTCTCAGCGAGAGGAGTATCCATCACGCGCTTAAGACCAAATTCGTCGCGTAATCCATCTGTTGCGCGGAATACCCCGCCGTTTACGCCTATATCTTCACCCAGCAGGACGATATCCTTATCTCGGCGCATCTCTGATGCCAGGGCCAGGTTCACGGCTTCAAGTAGAGAAACACTATGTTTAGTTGTTGACTGGTTCATAGCTGATCCTCCTCGGTATGACTGCCTCCTTGCATCGCTTTTACAACAGCCCAGTCCCTTTGCTCGATTAGGTGAGTAGGAAGCTCTGCATAGAGGTAATCAAACATGCTTTCTATCGGTTGAGGTGGGGTATCGATGTACTTATCTGCCGCCTTTTGCACCAATTGAGTTGTTTCATGCTGCAGTGCCTGCTCTTTTGTTTCATCCCAATGACCAAGATGAACCAGAAGATTACGCAGCCTTGTAACCGGGTCTTTTTCCCAGGCATCTTTCAACTCATCGCTGGAACGGTAGCGGGTGGCATCATCTGCAGTGGTATGGTCAGACAGGCGGTAACTAACTGCTTCGATCAGAGTTGAGCCTTTACCTTCGTAAGCCTGTTGTAATGCTGAATCGACAGCCTCCCGCATGGCGATCACATCATTCCCATCAACCTGATACCCAGGTATTCCAGCTGCGATCGCTTTGTCCGCTAGTTTCCCTGCTGCACTCTGAATTTCTCGAGGAACTGAAATCGCCCATTGGTTGTTATTGATAATAAACACAACCGGAAGTTGCCAAACCCCAGCAATATTCAGGGCTTCCATAAAGTCCCCTTTGGAGGTGCCACCATCACCGATCAGGGTTACCGCTGCACGTTTTTGATTGCGGACTTTAAATGCTGTGGCAATGCCGCAGGCATGCAGGCTCTGAGTCGCAATCGGCACGGCGTTTGGAAGATCCTGGTTCTGTTGCGGAGATGCATTGCCACGTTCATCGCCTCCCCAGTAGAGATACATATCTTCTATCGGGGTGCCGCGAACTATTTGGCAGGCGTGGTTACGATAGTAGGGAACCAGGACATCGCTTTTATCCATCGAGAGTGCGGTGGCTACATCAATTGCTTCAGAACCAAGCAAAGAGGCATAAGTACCGAGTTGGCCGGTTCGTTGTAGGTTGATCGCTTTTGCGTCGAAATTTCGAGCCAAAACCATGAAGTGATAACAACGCAATAGCCAGTCAGGATTATTGCACCAATCGGGTAATGCAACTGAAGGTTGCCCCTGTGCATTAAGGTACTGATATTCCGGTGTGCTCATTATGGACCTCCATTGATCTTCGCCACAGATCATTCAAAGAAGAACTTAGGCCGCAGAATTCATACTTTCAGCTGCGGAGATGATTTCTTCTGCTTTCTTATTAGCTATACGGTTTACGGCTATACCTGTCATGCTGGATTCTTGAAACAGGTTTTTTAGGGCGTCACTTATCTGCATTACTTTGCTGCGAATGGCCGCTTGTGGTTGAGCAGAATATTGCAGAGCAACGAAAATTAGGCCCCCAGCATTAATTAGGAAGTCAGGCGCGTAGAGAATCCCTTTTTGTGCCAGGATTTCACCGTGATGCTCTTCGGCTAACTGATTGTTGGCTGAGCCAGCTATCATCGAAACCTTGAATTGATCGATGGTCTGATCATTGATGATTGCGCCTAAACCACAAGGGCAAAATAGATCTGCATCGATTGCATAGATATCATCAGGCTCAACTACTTGAGCTGAAAAATTTTTCTCACAGAGCAAAGCACGCTCCTGATTGATATCTGCAACGGTTAACTTAGCCCCGGTTTGATGTAGTAAACGTGCCACCTCGTAACCCACATGGCCAAGCCCCTGTAGGCTTATATGAATACCGTTGAGACTATGCCTGCCGAGTTTGAAGCGTACTGCGGCTTTAATGCCTTCAAAAACTCCCAGTGCGGTCATGGGTGATGGGTCGCCGATACTGTTGGTGCAGGTAACCCAGTTGGTGGTTTTATTAATTTGATCCATATCTGAGACCTGGGTTCCGCTATCCATTGCGGTGATATAGTCACCATTGAGTGTATTTACAAAACGACCAAAGGCTTGGAATAGAGCGGGGCGATTAAAGTGGTTTTCGGGTTTAATGATGACCGCCTTGCCGCCACCATGAGGTAGCCCAGCTAATGCGGCTTTGTAACTCATACCTCGCGCCAAGCGTAGAGCATCAATTACTGCGTTATCTTCCTGTTGATAGGAAATAAACCGGCAGCCTCCTATAGCTGGACCGCGGACAGTAGAGTGGATAGCGATGATCGCTTTTAGACCCGTTTCCGGATCACTAAAAAAGTGCAGGCGTTGGGTGCCATTGCTTTCCATCTGTTGAAACATAACGGGGTCCTCCGTACGCATAAACAGGAAAACAGCAGGTTTGAGCTATCGTTGCTGGAGCTTATGTGGATCGCACATGGAACTAGCATTTAGCTCAGCTGTCGTATTTTTTTATTGATGAATCTTTTGGACTCTCCTCTTTGGGATAGCACAGGTTTGCAGAAAGTTCAGATGAAATAATTCATGTTGACGCTATTTATCGAAATTATTAGCAATTGCAGCAATGGAAGAATTATAAGGAAACACCTTAAAAATCGGGCGTTGGCCGTTAAACACGAATGTTCTTGCTGCAAGGTCAAAAAAAGTACCTTTTTACTATTAATTTATTGAATTTATATGCCTAATCGATAAAGTAAGACGATTAACAGTCGAATATAGATATAACCTCCCAATTACGGTTTTTAGAGTTTTTTAGACGGATGAAGAAAGGATTAATCAGCTCCCTTCTGTTTTTTTCTGTAGTTAGCCTGCCTAGTGTTGTTGGCGCAGAGGAAACCAGTCCCTACGGTGTATCTGAAGGAAATGAAGAACTACTGATCAGTGGCCTGAAAAACCTTCAAGGTCAAGAACTGGACTCCGCTCTTTCTGACTTGAAACAGCTTACCGAACGACGTCCTGATTTTCGTCTGGCTCAATTGGTGTATGCGGATATTCTAGCGGCCCAGGCTCAAGGGAAACCGATAAGTAGTATCCATGGAGCAGACCACCAAAAGAAGATTAATGGTCTGATCTCTGAGGCTAAAGCCCGTCTGCTGATGGAGATGGAGAAACCTTCTTCCGATATGCTTCCTGCAGATATGCTGAAAATCTCATCTGTGCAGGAACACGTTATCGTTGTGGATACCCGTTTATCCCGTTTGTTCCTATTTGAAAACCGTGATGGTGTGCCGCACCTCGTCAAAGACTTTTATGCCTCTTATGGTCGAGGTGGTGTAGGTAAAGAGAAGCAGGGGGATCTTAA
Organism: Neptuniibacter sp.; assembly: GCF_024231755.1. Classification (GTDB taxonomy): domain Bacteria; phylum Pseudomonadota; class Gammaproteobacteria; order Pseudomonadales; family Balneatricaceae; genus Neptuniibacter. The sequence goes on along the minus strand of NZ_JAAEQH010000298.1, from coordinate 17,485 downwards.
AACCCCATTGGGTGTGTACTTCATCACCAGTCGTTTGGAAGATGAGAAATTGCCTTCTAAGTACGGTTCGGGTGCCTTGCCACTGAACTACCCGAATGTGTGGGATGAACGTAATGGTCGCACTGGCAATGGTATCTGGTTACATGGCTCCCCTGTTGAGACATATAGTCGTCCACCGAAAGCAAGTGAAGGTTGTATCTCCCTGACCAATCCTGATTTCATCAGCCTTGACCAAACCATCGATTATTACAATACACCCGTGCTGGTGGGACATAATATCCGCTGGATTAAGAAAAGTGACTGGTTAGCGCAGAGCGGTAGATTTAATAACCTGTTAGAAAACTGGGCTGCGGATTGGGAAAGCCTGGATCATAAGCGATATATTCAGAACTATTCTACTTCTTACAATGATGGTAAACGTAATTTTGAGCAATTCTCAAAATACAAAGCTCGGGTGAACGGCAATAAAAAGTTTGTGGACGTTGACCTGCAGAACCTGAGTATTTACAGGTATCCGGATAATCCCGATCTGATCGTGGCAACCTTCTATCAGAATTACAAAAGTAATAACCTCAACGGGAACTCAGTTAAGCGCCAATATTGGCAGTTTGATAATGGGCGCTGGCGTATTGCGTATGAGGGTAAACCTTCTAAAGGCAACCCTTAAACAAACCTGATCTACGATAGGAATAGATACTTTGAGTGATACCAGTTTAACATCCACGGACATGCTACTGAGTAATCTGGCTGATCATCAGGTCATTCGGATTGAGGGCAGCGATAACTGGATGAAACAGGTATCCGACAAAATCATTTCCTCTAATCAAGATTGTATTGTTTTTGAGGGTGAGTCGTCCCTCTCAGGTATTCAGGAAAGGTTATCGTCTTACCTCCAAGTCGAGAATGGTGCGGCTTTCATTCAGCAAGAGTTGAAGTCTTGGCTAGGCAGTGGTCGACGCCTGTTAATCGTATTGAACTCGCCTTTGGTAGGTTTAGATGCTTTAACTTATCTGATGGGATTGCCATCTATCTGTGATGAAAGTGGTTCAGCTGTCACGGTTATTCTCGTTACGTCCTCAGAGCTTATTAAGACGCTTAAGTCATCTTCAGCACTGTCTGGAAAACTGGATGGTTATTATCAGGAAGAGAAGGAACCAGTGGTGGTTGCAGGCGGAGGTAGTGGTAAGGTTATAGCTGCAGTGCTCGTTGTCGCTTGCGTAGGTACTGGATCTTGGTTTTGGTTTAAGGATGGACAGTCTGATTTATCCCCAGCAATCGTAGATCTACAATCGCCCCAAGAGAATATAACATCCACGCCTAGTTCCACTGTGGAGTCTCCAGTTGATACCTCAACTTCTATTGCAAACGCAGAGAGTAGCGCCCAGATTAAAGCTCCTCATGAGAAAGAAAAGGTTGTTATTAAGCTGGTTGATTCTGACGGAGATGGAGAAGCGGATTTAATTAAAAAAACAGTCGTAACACCGGCTGAAGAAAAAGCTGTTTCTTCAGAAAATCAGCAATTACTAACTGAGCTGTCAGCAACGGTTGAAAATGCGAGAGCTGAGTTAAGGCCTCATGCTGAAAAAGATAAGCAGGAAGTATTATCATCTGATATAAGACAAACAGATGTCGATATTACCAGTCCGGTTCCGAAGTCTACTCCTACGATCCAATCAACTAACACGGTTGTTGAAGCGGCTTCTAAAAAGGCCGCTAACAATAAAGCAGAACCTGCTACTGCTATAGCGAAGAAAGAGAAAGCCCCAATAGCTGTAACTAAGACCAAACCTGAAGCATTTGAGCCTATCGACCAAACGAAAAATACTGTTACGCCTAAAAAGTACACAACGGCCAAAGCGATTGCTGCTATCAATAATGAAGCAGCGGTGCGTCAGGTAGTTGAGCAGTGGGGCAAAGCTTGGGGTTCACAAGACTGGAATGGCTATATCAACAGCTACCTGCAAAACACTAAACTGTATGGTGTGAAAATATCACTGGAAGAGTGGCGTGCCTTTCGTAAAAAACGTTTGATGACTCCTGAGTGGATCAAACTTGAACTAGGTGATGTTAAATATACCCGTCTTAACTCACACTGGTATCGAGCTGAATTTTATCAGCGTTTTGAAAAACCAGGTTACGCCGATGAAACAACGAAGCGCTTAGAGCTGACACTTACATCGAATGGTTGGAAAATCGCTTCTGAAGCTGCCGATGGAACAGTTGTTTTGAAAAGGCCTGGCGGGGTCTGAGCCTAGCCCAGTATGAGACAGACTAGGCTTGTTCATCAATTGTGTTTTAGTAGATCAGCCCTAGGCTTCTTTCCAGACTGATTTTCCACTGGCCATTCGTTTTAACCATCATTACACGTTTCTTCACGCTATCTGAGTAAGTATTGGATTGATAATTTTGATCAAAACGTACTTCTGCCAGATTATCTCTGAGTAGTTCGATACTGATATTGCTCAATTCAACTTTGATGAATTTGGGTTTATTCAGGCGTACTTTACGCTGTTGCACCCATTGATTATGACTAAGCTTTGTGTTTGGGCGGTAGTTGTTAGTGTATGCATTGATATAGGCAAGGTGATCTTGGCTTCTCCAAGCGCTAGCCCAAGCCAGAAGGTGAGATTCTACTTGCTTAGTGATATGGAGTTGAGCGGCCTGTGCTGGTTCTACTTTTGCACCCTCACTAGCCTTAACATCTATTGCTGCAGGGGCAGTAGGCTCTACTTTGCTTGCAGGAGTAGTAGCTGCCACTTCAACAGCTGGTGGCTTAGCTTTGATAGGCTCTATAGGTTTCTGCGCAGAGGAGGTCTCAACTGTTTGCTCTACGGTAGCTGGTTTTTGTGCCTGCTGAGGTTCAGGCGTTTTTTCGGAAACGGCAGAAGGAGGCTTGCTGTTGGTCGGTGATTTTACTTTGGATGCTGAAACGACAGTAATTGTAGAGCCGTTTTTGGATGGGGCCTGGTTAATCATGGCAAGTTCAGGCCCAGAATTACCGGTGCCTAGATCTAGCGCTTTGTTATAAGCTTGGGAAGCAAGCGTCGCGTACAGTTCTTTCAAGTTACTATGTACTTGGGCATAACTAGGATGCGTCTGGAAAGCACTTTGTAGTGTTTCAATTGCTTCGGGATATTTACCTTCTTCAGCATAAATTACAGCAAGGTTGTTAAAGGCTTCAGGGCGATCAGGATGATTACGGGTTAAGCGTTGAAAGATAACTTTAGCCGCTTGTTTATCCCCCATATTACTGAGAATAATGCCTTTGGTAAGTTCTGCTGATGGAGTCTTTGGATTAGCTGCCATGAAGGAGTTGATGCCCGCAAGTGCTTCCTGATGATGGCCCTGTTGGCTCAGCCTTAGAATATTTTCAATTTCGGGAGATAGTTGGTACCCAATAGTACTGTTATTTGTACTTACCGTTGTCAGGTATTCATTATCCTGTTTAGTTGCAGCTATAGAGCCTTCGGAGATAGTTGGCTGCTTAGCTTTACCTTGTGCCAGAGACTGTTTTTCTTCAGCCATCCATTTCTTTATTTCAGCGAGCTTAGCTTGCATCCATTCATCATCTACCTCTTTGTTGTGTAGTTTAACTTGTGGACTAGTAAGCTCAGGGTCACAGCTGTATTTGTTACTTTTCCCGCCATTAATACAGTATTCCTGTGAAGAGTCAGGAGTGCTTTTGACCACAGAGTCATTGGAAACGGGTTTTGAATTGAGATTACAGCCCGCCAGTAGTGAAGCTGAAATAATTGTTCCAATCGTGTTGCGTAGAAGGTGCTTTCCTTTGTGAACTTCTAAATTCTGCATGTTGTAAAGCTTGTATTAATTATGAATAAGTAAGCTTCGGATTATACGCATATAACCCTGTATGTCATATTTTAAAGTACGTTGGGTACTGGCTGAATATACCTAGACATGGGAGAATTGCGCTTGCTTAAATACTGAACAGTTTTAACGGAAATAGTAACTACCAGGGTATTGTTGAAGTGCTTGTATTAAAACGGATATTTTTTCTTTGTATGGCCCTTTCTCTATCAGCGCACGTGTCTGCAGAGGAGCCGAAGGAGTGGAACTATTCCATGCGTTCGGGTGAATCGGTTTGGAGTATAGCGCATGAGCTGTTAACGGATTGGCGCGATTGGCAGACAATTGAACGCCTGAATGGTGTTACAAATGATAGGCGTATGTCGCCTGGTACTATTCTTAAGATACCTCGCTCCCTAATAAACGAGTACCAATCTGATATTCAGATTTTAGATGTTGCCGGAACGGTTACGGCTGAAGTGCTGATGAAAGATGGTTCGGTGAAAGCTCATCTTCCTTTATCGCGTAATCAAAGTCTTGGTCAAGGGGATCTGCTGAGAACTGCTGAACAGTCTACAGTACTGTTAGGATTTGATGATGGCACTCGGGTTTTGATTCTAGAGAACAGTATTCTCAAGGTTGAAAGAGCAACTGTTGTTGGAAATAAACGTAAGGTTGTTGATATTAAAGTCTTCCTGGAACAGGGGGAGGCAGAGGTACGGGCGAATCCATCAAAAGTTCCAGGTTCAAACTTCCTCATAGATACCCCCGTTGCTTTTGCTACAACCCGAGGTACAACATACAGGGTGCGAGCGCAGGGAGATCAAACAGCTGCAGAAGTAACTCAGGGTTTGATCGGCGTGGGTAATAATTTGGGTTCAACCGGCGTGCGTCAGGGTTTTGGAACTTTGACGAAAAAAGATGAGCCGCCGATGAAACCTAAAAAGCTGCTGCAAGCGCCTGGGCTGCCTGATTTGAGTGCAACAATTCGTTACCTACCAGGGCGATTAAGCTGGGATCGGTTAGATGGAGCTGTTCACTATCGTAGCCAGATATCACCTGATAAGGCATTTACTTCGATCATATACGATAAAGTCTCCTCTCATCCGAAGATGGGATTGCCAGCAACTTTACAAGATCAATCATACTGGCTGCGTGTGAGCGCGGTGAGCGATGAAGGTTTGCAGGGCTTTGCTTCTACTGCAAAGATTAACATTGATGCTCGTCCATTCCCGCCGGTGCGTCAGGCTCCGCGCCCTTCAGACTCTATCTATGCTGGTCCTCTTGATTTTGCTTGGTCCCGTCCAGAAACTGCAGAAAAGTTTGAAATCCAAATTGCTTCTGATGAAGCGTTTAAAGCGCTTGTTATGCAACAGGTTGTAGAGGGTACCGAGTTCAGTACAGAGATTACTGAGCCTGGTGGCTATTTCTGGCGTGTCACCAGTATCGCTGAGGATGGTGAGGTTGGGCCTTTAGGTCATGTTGGTAAATTCACAGTTAAACCGGTACCGCCGAAACCTGAAATGAAAGAACCGGTCAGTACCGAGCACGAGATCTTCTTCAGTTGGCAGGAAGAGCAGGATGTGAAGAAGTACCAGTTCCAGTTTGCAAAAGATAAAGAGTTTAAGCAGTTGGTTGTAGATCAGGAAACTGAGAACGCTGAGCTGGCGATCGATAAACCTGAGGCTGGCACATATTACATGCGAGTTAGAGCCTTTGATGCCGATGACTATGCAGGTGAGTGGGCTGCACCGCAAGAGGTTGAGCAGCCGGTTGAAAACTGGTGGCCTCTGATCTTCACCGCAACAATCTCTGTCCTACTGATGCTGTAATGTTTGTAAGGCTGAAGCAGATTGCTCTAATCATCCCGCCATTATTATTCACTTTAATGGCGGGGCTATCTTCCATGACATCATGGTTTGATCGCTTAAGCTACGATGCATTGAGCCAGCACTATCAGCCTTTCAGCCTTTCGGCCAACCAAGTTGTACTAATCGATATTGATGAAGCAAGTATTCGTCGCTTATCTGGTTGGCCTATTGAGCGAGGTGTTCACGCCAAGGTAATTGAGCATTTAACTCAAGCGGGTGCTTCATCTGTTACATATAATGTAGCGTTTGTAGTGCCGAATACAGGCCGTCAGTCCCAGGATTCCCGTCTACTTGCCGCTGTTAAAAATAATGGAAGAGTAGTTTTGCCTATGTTGGCAGAGTCAGGTGATGAGATGCTTCCATTAGGCTTGTCTCAGATCGATGGTGCCTTGTTCGCCCATGCTGATCTTCCTGTTGATCAGGATGGGGTTTTACGTAGGAATTACCTTCTTGCAGGGATCGCTTATCCGCGATGGCCCAGTTTATCACTCGCCACCCTAAAAACGTTTGCGCCGGTAAAAGCTGATGATTATTCAGGCTTACGAAGTCCTTATCTGAATATAGGGTTCTCGAAACAATGGAGTCGGGACTTTGAGGTATTTTTGCCATTAGGGATAGAACGCTTCTTACCCCAAGTACGACGCTTCAGCCTTAGTGAGTTACTTGATGATCAGATTGAGCCAGCACTTTTCAAAGATAAGGCTATTTTTGTTGGAATTAATAACTCCACTATTGAAAAGAAATTTCAGCTGACTAATGGCAACAGCTATTCAGCAACAGAGGTGCAGGCTTACCTATTTAGTGGTTTAAATCAGGGCTACGCGTTATCTCCCTCGCTTCCTGTTTGGGCAACATCTTTAGCTTTGGTGACAACCCTTAGTTTTGGATTGATCTGTCTGGTTTTTCTACCAATATGGGTGAAGTTGTTACTGGTGGGAGTCTTGGGACTAGGTGTTGTTTTGCCGGTGCTGCTTTTAAAACTGGGATTCTGGATAAGCTATTTCCCGATGCTCGTAGGACTGATGGGGGTTCTGCTTGTGTTACTCCTGGGTAAGCTAATCCAGCAAAAACAAAAAAGCCCTGCATAAGCAGGGCTCTTTCTTTAACAATTAAGAGGTTCCCCTCTTAGCTGTTCTGCTCACGAGCAATAGCGCGATAAGCAATATCTTTACGGAAGTATGCGCCTTCCCAGCTTACCTGATCCAGAAGTTCGTAAGCACGCTTCTGAGCTTCTGTCACTGTATCACCTAATGCGGTAACACACAGAACACGGCCGCCTGCAGTTACAACGTTGTCACCTTCCAGTTTTGTACCAGCATGGAAGACTTTAGTGCCTTCCGGGCAGCTTTCCGGGAAGCTGATTACATCACCTTTGCCGTAAGAGCCTGGGTAGCCACCTGCAGCCATTACAACGCCTACAGATTTGCGCTCATCCCACTCAGCCGTGGTCTGGTCCAGTTTCTTATCCAGTGCGGCATCACACATATCAACCAGGCTGGATTTCAGGCGTAGCATGATTGGCTGGGTTTCCGGATCACCAAAGCGGCAGTTGTACTCGATAACTTTAGGCGTACCATCTTCCTGAATCATCAGGCCTGCATACAGGAAGCCAGTGTATTCATTGCCTTCCGCTTTCATGCCGTTAACAGTAGGCATGATCACTTCATCCATAATGCGCTGATCGATTTCAGGTGTAACAACCGGAGCAGGGGAGTATGCACCCATGCCGCCAGTGTTCAGGCCTGTATCGCCGTCACCAACACGTTTGTGGTCCTGACTGGTTGCCATTGGCAGTACGTTATCACCGTCAACAATAACGATGTAAGAAGCTTCTTCACCTTCCAGAAACTCTTCAATAACAACGCGGCTACCTGCATCACCGAATGCGTTTCCTGCCAGCATATCTTTGATAGCGTCTTCCGCTTCCTGCAGTGTCATCGCAACGATAACGCCTTTACCTGCAGCAAGGCCGTCAGCTTTAACAACGATTGGAGCGCCTTTTTCACGAACATACGCCAGTGCAGGCTCAATTTCTGTGAAGTTCTCGTATTCCGCTGTTGGAATCTTGTGGCGAGCCAGGAAATCTTTAGTGAATGCTTTGGAGCCTTCCAGCTGTGCTGCGCCTTCGGTTGGGCCAAAGATACGCAGGCCTTCAGCCTGGAATTTATTCACAACACCAGCAACCAGAGGAGCTTCCGGACCAACGATTGTCAATTCAACACTGTTTTCTTTAGCGAATGCTGCTAGGCCATCCAGATCCATCACGTCGATAGCTACGTTCTGCATCTTCTCTTCCTGCGCCGTAGCGGCATTACCCGGAGCAACAAAGATCTGTTTAACTTTTTCGTCTCGTGCTGCAGCCCATGCCAGAGCATGTTCACGACCGCCAGAACCAATAATCAGTACATTCATTTTGTAATCCTTTTTAGCAGAAAACCCCGCATCTAGTGTTTATCCAGATCGGGGTTTTGGGCAATAAGCCTTGCCTGCTTGTGGCTTGCAGGCCTATTGCAGTCTAATTCTTAGTGACGGAAGTGACGCATGCCAGTGAAGACCATAGCCATGCCATGTTCATCAGCCGCATCAATAACTTCCTGATCGCGCATAGAGCCGCCTGGCTGGATAACGGCCTTGATGCCAGCAGCTGCTGCAGAATCGATGCCGTCGCGGAATGGGAAGAAAGCGTCGGATGCCATCACGGAACCTTTAACTTCCAAGCCTTCATCAGCAGCTTTAATACCAGCAATCTTGGCGCTGTAAACACGGCTCATCTGACCTGCACCGATACCGATTGTCTGACCGTCTTTAGCGTAAACAATTGCGTTAGATTTAACGAACTTAGCAACTTCCCAGCAGAACAGCAGATCACGGATTTCCTGTTCAGTTGGCTGAACTTTAGTAACTACTTTCAGTTCAGATGCATCAACACGACCCAGGTCCAGATCTTGAACCAGCAGGCCGCCGTTTACGCGCTTGTAGTCGAAACCGTGGGCACGGTTAGCAGACCATTCACCGCATTCCAAAAGGCGAACATTTGGCTTGGTTGCCACAATGTCAGATGCTTCCTGTGTCACTTTTGGTGCGATGATTACTTCAACAAACTGACGATCAACAATTGCCTGAGCTGTTGTGCCATCCAGTTCCTGGTTGAAAGCGATAATGCCACCAAAAGCAGAAGTTGGGTCAGTCTGGAACGCGCGGTTGTAGGCTTCCAGAATGTTTTCACCAACGGAAACACCACATGGGTTTGCGTGTTTAACGATAACGCATGCAGGTTCTTTGAAAGATTTAACACATTCCAGAGCTGCATCAGTATCAGCAACGTTGTTGAAGGAAAGCGCTTTACCCTGCAGCTGACGAGCTGTGGAAACAGATGCTTCAGCTGGTTCCTCTTCTACATAGAATGCAGCGCGTTGGTGAGGGTTTTCACCGTAACGCATATCCTGTGCTTTGATGAACTGAGTGTTGAATGTGCGCGGGAAGTCAGCTGGCTTCTCTTCTTCGCCTTCAACAATTGCACCTAGGTAGTTGGCAATCATGCCGTCATAACCTGCAGTGTGCTCAAACGCTTTAACTGCTAGGTCGAAACGAGTCTTGTGTGTCAGACCTTTCTGTTCATCAAGTTCTGCAACGATGCTGTCGTAATCAGATGCATTAACAACAATCGCAACATCTTTATGGTTTTTAGCCGCAGAACGAACCATGGTTGGACCACCGATATCGATATTTTCAATCGCCATTGGCAGGTCACAGTCCGGGCGTGCAATAGTTGCAGCAAACGGATACAGGTTAACAACAACCATATCGATTGGGTTGATGCCGTGTTCGGACATGATGCCGTCGTCCTGACCGCGACGACCCAGGATGCCACCATGAACTTTTGGGTGCAGGGTCTTTACACGGCCGTCCATCATCTCTGGGAAGCCTGTGTAGTCGGATACTTCAACTGCAGGGATATCATTATCCTTAAGCAATTTGTAGGTTCCGCCAGTGGAAAGGATCTCAACGCCGCGGGCGTTCAGTGACTGTGCAAATTCAACGATACCTGATTTGTCAGATACGCTGATCAATGCGCGGCGAACGGGAGTGGTGTTCTCTGCCATGGTCTCTGGGTTCCGAGTAGTCTATAAAAATTGGGATTAAAGCAAGCCGTACTGCTTCAGTTTCTTACGCAGCGTGCCACGGTTAAGGCCCAGTAGCTGGGATGCTTTAGTCTGGTTATCCTTGGTGTAAGTCATCACTGTTTCGAACAGTGGTGCTTCAATTTCAGAAAGTACCATCTGGTACACGTCAGTCACTGGCTGTCCATCTAGCTGACGGAAATAGTTGTTCAGAGACTGTTCTACGTTGTCGCGTAGAGTCTGGTTCGTAGCTTCTGCTGGGTTGGAAACGAGAGTCGGTTGTTTAATTTCTTTGTATTCCACAGTACTAAATATCCAATCTGTTAGGCTGCCACGCCGTTGGTAAACGCGTTATCGAAATACTTCTCGATAGCGGCGGCCTGATCTGCTGCTGTTTCTATAATATTAAATTGCTTGCGAAAGCTACTTCCGTCGGGTTTGTCCTGCAGGTACCAGCCAACATGTTTGCGTGCTATACGTACGCCCATGTATTCACCGTAAAAACTATGCAGTTCCTGCAGGTGACCTAACAAAATCTCCCTTACTTCTTCCAGAGTAGGAGGGGGCAGAATTGTACCTGTTCGCAGATAATGATCAATCTCTCTGAACAACCAGGGTTTACCCTGAGCAGCTCGGCCGATCATTACCGCGGCACAACCTGTTTCTTCCAATACCTGTTTGGCTTTTTCTGAAGAGGTAATATCGCCATTTGCAAATACTGGAATGGATATCGATTCCACAATATCTGCAATGGTTTTGTATTCAACATCACCTTTGTATCCACAGCTGCGAGTGCGGCCATGCACTGCTAGTGCCTGGATGCCAGCATCTTCTGCAATGCGTGCAATGGTTGGGGCGTTCTTGTTGCTTTGATCCCAACCAGTACGGATTTTCAGCGTGACAGGTACATCTACAGCGGCAACGACCTTATGCAATATGTCGCTGACCAGAGGTTCGTCTTTAAGCAGAGCGGACCCTGCCGCTTTGTTGCACACCTTCTTTGCAGGGCAGCCCATATTAATATCAATAATCTGAGCACCTCGTTCGACATTCATGACGGCTGCTTCAGCCATCATGTCAGGATCGCCCCCCGCGATCTGTACTGAACGGGGTTCTGCTTCACCAGTGTGGTTTAAGCGGTATGTAGATTTTCTGGATTTCCATAATCGGGTATCGGAGGTGACCATTTCTGAAACAACCAGTCCTGCACCCATGCGTTTGCACAGTTGGCGGAAGGGGCGATCAGTTACGCCTGCCATCGGTGCAAGTATCACTTGGCTGTCAATGGAGTAAGGTCCAATATGGAACATAGTCGTCTTAAAAAATAGTCAATAAAATACCCGCAACGCCACGGATGACGCTGTTCACGGTATGTTTAGGGAGGCGAGTAATCATACTCCTTAGTATGGTGATCGCCAAGGAATTTTTGATGGTTTTTTGTACAATTTGGCCTTGATTTTTCAGGGGCTAGGCGCTAAGAGTTCGAGCTGGTAACTCATGGCTCGGTGTCCAGGGGACATAAGCTCAAGGGAAATTTGTATCGGTTGCTGGCTTGGCATGGATAACAGATCAATCGTCTCGTTATCGAGATATTCCACTGGCTCAAGGTCGCGCTGTGCGATGGTCCTGCCTTTCAGATCACTGAATACCAATCTTAGAGCAGGGTAAGGTTGAGCAAAGTCCGCTGTATTGAGCAGCATAAGTGTGACTTCGACTGCATCTGCATATTTTTTGTGCGGTGTGACTTGAAGCTGTTGGTTTAGGATTTTCTCAAGATTTTGCGGTGGAGGAATCTGGCAATCCAGGTAGTTACAAACAGTTGTATAGAGTGGTTGATAATTCCTGTCCCAATAAAGTTCGGCACGATTAAACCAAAGATATTGGCAGAAAAGTCCTACAACTGTGACCAGACAAGCTAGAAACCATCCTGTCTGGAAAACCGGATGGCTATTTCTTTGCGTGTGCAGAGTTAGTGGTTCCGCCTTAAACTCTAGGGTTGGGATACTATCGTTATTAACTGTATTGCTATCAAGAGCTTTGCTGCTGGGCGTATCTAATGTGCTTACAGTTTTGCTCGTTTCCTCTGTTTTTGGAGGAGGGCTGGTAACTTCAGGTTTTGATGGCTTTGTTTGTTGTGGGGCTTTTTCTTTTGCCGGTGCTGCTGTCACCGGGTTATGGATCTTTCGGGCTGCTTTGTGCTGAGTTTGATTTGCTTGTTTGTGTTGATTGTTGCTGACACGGATTGGCGCATGTTGTGGAGCAGGTGTAACAGTCGGATTTTCAGGTATAACCTGATGTGTTGTGGCATCAAAAACATTCAGGCAGGCCCCGCAGCGGACCTGTCCTTTAGCTACCTTTAATTGCCCGGCAGTTACCCTGAATTGTGTGCTGCAATTTGGGCATTGGGTGATGATGCTTTGCTCGTCCATCCCTATATTATTCAGTTATCAGCGCTTTGTTCCTGTGATACGTATCCAACCATCTTTTTCACTGACATTATCCAGTTCAAAATATTGTGAATAAGCCTCACGGATCTCCTGCTCCTGAGGTGAGAGCAGTCCAGATAGGCAGATGCTTCCGCCAGACTTAACCAGTTTAGATAATGTTGGAGCTAGCTGCACCAGAGGGCCTGCGAGAATATTGGCAATGACCACATCTGCTTCATCAGAGGGGGTATTCTCCGGCAGATAGACATGCAGAATATCATCCGCAAGATTATTGCGATTTAGGTTGTCCTTGGTTGCCTGTAGTGCCTGTGGGTCTATATCTACACCGATAGCTTTTTCTGCGCCTAGCAGGAGGCCGGCAATACCTAAAATGCCAGAGCCACAGCCGTAGTCGATAATATAGTTGTCGTTTAACTTCTGCCCATCTAACCACTCCAAGCAGAGAGCGGTTGTTGGATGTGTCCCTGTGCCAAAAGCTAGACCCGGGTCTAACATCAGGTTAACTGCATCTGGATCTGGTGCTTCACGCCAACTAGGACAAACCCATAGGCGATTGCCAAACTGCATCGGATGGTAGTTGTCCATCCATTCCCGCTCCCAATCCTTATCTTCCAATATTTCAGCTTTGATTGTAGGCGCTGGAATACCGGGAAACAGCTGTTGATGCCCTTGTTTAATGTATAACAGCGTTTCTTCAAGGTTATGTTCTGCAGAGAACAGTCCGGTAATAGTCGTTTTGCTCCAAAGGGGAGTAGTGCCTAGGTCCGGCTCAAAGATCGGCTGATCTTCGGTATCCTCGAAGGTGACTGCAGCGCATCCAGCACTGAGTAGTAGGTCTTCGTAGGGTTCAGAGTTCTCTGGATTGGTTTGGATTTTGATTTGCAGCCAGGACATCGTTGCCTTCTATATCAAACGGTTAGACGGAATTATAGTATCGGTGATAATTACGGTTATGAACAGGTAGTTTTTCTACCGAGCAATAAAAAACCCGCCATAAGGCGGGTTTCAGAAAAGTGCTCAGTAGACTTACAGGCCTAATTTCTTCTCAAGATAGTGGATGTTTACACCACCTTCCTGGAATTTAGCATCTTTCATGATCTCCTGCTGCAATGGGATGTTGCTGCGGATACCATCTACCAGCATCTCGTCCAGAGCAATACTCATACGCTTCAATGCTGTTTCACGATCTTCAGCAAAGCTGATCAGTTTTGCGATCAGTGAATCGTAGTGAGGAGGAACTGTATAGCCGTTATAGAGATGTGAATCTACACGGATACCGTTACCGCCAGGAGCATGGAAATGCTTGATTGTACCTGGGCTTGGCAGGAAGGTTTTCGAATCTTCCGCGTTGATACGGCATTCGAAAGAGTGGCCCTGAACTTTGATATCTTCCTGTTTAAGAGACAGTGGCATGCCGGAAGCGATACGCAGCTGTTCCTTAACAATGTCTACACCTGTGATCATCTCTGTCACCGGGTGCTCAACCTGTACACGGGTGTTCATTTCAATGAAGTAGAAACCACCGTTTTCGTACAGGAACTCAAACGTACCAGCGCCTCGGTAGCCAATCTCGATACAAGCATCTACACACGACTGAAGAACTTGAGCGCGGGCTTCTGGGTCCAGATGAGGTGCGGGAGCTTCTTCAACTACCTTCTGGTGACGGCGCTGCATCGAGCAATCACGGTCATATAAATGAACTGCATTGCCCTGGCCATCAGCCAATACCTGAACTTCCACGTGGCGTGGGTTTTCCAGGTATTTCTCCATGTATACAGTGTCATCACCGAATGCAGCAGCAGCTTCAGATTGTGTAACATGGATAGAGCTGATCAGAGACGCTTCAGAGTGAACAACGCGCATACCACGGCCACCGCCACCTGCTGCTGCTTTGATGATTACAGGGTAACCAATACGCTGAGCGATTTTGTGTACTTCTTCGCTATCCTCAGGTAGCGAACCATCAGAACCAGGAACGGTTGGAACACCCGCTTTTTTCATCGCCTCGATAGCAGAAACTTTATCACCCATCAGGCGGATAGTGTCAGCTTTTGGGCCGATGAAAGTAAAGCCGGAACGTTCAACCTGTTCGGCAAAATCAGCATTTTCCGCAAGGAAACCGTAACCCGGATGGATGCCAACTGCATCGGTTACTTCAGCAGCACTGATAATGGATGGAATGTTCAGGTAGCTTTTTGGTGAAGGAGCAGGGCCTATGCAGACAGCTTCATCTGCCAGGCGTACGTGCATCAAATCGCGGTCTGCAGCAGAGTGGATAGCAACAGTTTTGATATCCAGCTCTTTGCAGGCGCGAAGAATACGAAGCGCAATTTCGCCTCGGTTCGCAATGACTACTTTATCGAGCATCGAATGGATGTCCTTTGCTTACGTTAGAGGCTTAAACGATTGTTACTAGCGGCTGATCAAACTCAACAGGTTGACCATCTTCAACTAGGATTGCTTCAACAACGCCTGCTTTGTCAGCTTCAATCTGGTTCATCATTTTCATCGCTTCTACGATGCAAATTACATCACCTGCCTTAACCGTCTGACCTACTTCGATGAATGCAGGGGAGCTTGGTGAAGGCGCAGTGTAGAAAGTACCAACCATTGGAGACTTAACTACATGACCTGATGTCTTAGGTGCTTCTGCAACTGCTTCGGCTGCAGGTGCTGGCGCAGCAGCAGGTGCTGCTACAGGAGCAGCTACTGGAGCTGCAACAGGTGCAGCCGCTACAACGCTGGAACCGCGGCTGATACGTACAGACTCTTCACCTTCTTTAATCTCGATTTCGTTGATGTTGGATTCTTCCAACAGCTCGATCAATTTTTTGACTTTACGAATGTCCATTATGACTAATGTCTCTCTAAACTATCGGTAATAAATATTTTCTTATTCTGTAATCGAGCTGATAGCTGATTGCAGAGCAAATTCGTATCCTTGGGCACCTAAACCGCATATAACACCGTCCGCTACATCTGACAGATAAGAGTGATGGCGGAAGGTTTCGCGCGCATGTACGTTAGATAGATGAACCTCAATAAAAGGAATGTTTACACCTAACAATGCATCACGCAGCGCTACACTTGTGTGGGTAAAGGCCGCTGGATTTATAATTATGTATGCAACGTTTTCATCCTGAGCCTGATGGATTCGTTCGATCAGCTCATATTCGCGGTTGCTTTGTAAGTGAAGAAGTTCCTGGCCCTGTTCTTTGGCATATTTCGTCAGTCCTGACACGATGTCATCCAGTGTAGTGGTGCCATACACTTCTGGTTCACGCTTGCCCAGAAGGTTTAGATTGGGACCATTTAATAGCAGGATTTTGGCCATCGTTTTTTCCTGAATACGGGAGGATAACTACTCAATTGACCCTCATAGTTTGCCGTAGTCTTGTTGGGTTGTCTACAAGTTAGCAAGTTTTTACTGATTTGCCAGAAATTAGACGAATATCCCCTCATTATCCCGTCCAAGACTGAACTGAAGATGAACTTTTTGCCTTTGCTTATCTCTCTTATTACTAATTTTATGATTTTAGCCATAGTTTTGGCTTATTACCGACAAGATTGTTGACGTTAGGCTCTAAATTATGGATATTGCACTGCAATATAAAGATTTTGTTAATGCTCTGGAAAATGAAGGAATATGGCGATGATCAGACGTGTTGTATTTAACCAGAAGGGTGGTGTTGGTAAGTCCAGTATTGCAGTGAATCTGGCTGCTATCAGTGCTGCGCGGGGAATACGTACGTTGGTGATTGACCTTGATCCACAATGTAACTCTAGTCACTACCTGCTGGGTGAGGATTACATGGAGGTTCAGCCGGATATTCGTGACTTTTTCGAGCAGACCCTTACGTTCCAGTTGAAGCCAAATGGGCCAGATTATTTTGTACATGAGACCCAGTATGAAAATCTACATCTGATGCCTGCCAACCCGGATCTTGGTGATCTGCAGTCTAAGCTTGAGTCAAAACATAAGATTTATAAGCTGCGTGACGCTCTGGATAAACTATCGGAATCCTACGATGCGGTTTATATTGATACTCCGCCTGCGTTTAACTTCTATACGCTTTCTGCTCTGGTTGCATCAGAACGTTGTTTGATCCCATTTGATTGTGATGAGTTTGCTCGTCAGGCCTTGTATAGCCTGTTGGGTAATGTGCATGAGACTAGAGAGGATCATAACGACAAATTGGAAGTAGAGGGGATTGTGGTAAACCAGTATCAACCAAGAGCTAGCTTACCTAAGCGTATCGTGGATGAGCTATTGGATGATGATCTTCCGGTACTAGAGACAAAAATTTCAGCATCAGTGAAAATGAAAGAGTCCCATGACGAAACTTGCCCGTTGATCCATATGGCGCCTAAGCATAAGTTGACGCTGCAGTTTGTAGAGCTATTTGACGAGCTGTATAAGTAATTAACTGACAGCCAGTGCAGCAACGCAGCAACCGAGTGAAGAAGCTTATTCTTCGATATTTTCTGGTTTTCTCAGGCTGAGGATCCATAATATCAACAGTGGAACACTGATTACGAGAATGATTATTTCGGCCATTAGGTTTCCGGTATTTTTTGGAACTTTTGATTCTATCTTGATTCTTTAGCCGAGCAATAGAATTATTTTCATTTAAACAAAAAAGCCCCCGCTATAAAGCGAGGGCTTTTTTGTTTAATCTTATTGTTATCTGAAAAGTTACTTAAAAGGCTGCTTTAGCAGGATTTCTTTTTACTTTCTGGATTACCGCAGGCCAACGATTCAGGGGCAACGACTGCGCTACCGATCATCAACTCTCCATTATGTTGACCAACAAATAGTTGGGTAGAGGAGCGCTTACCCTTATTGCTGATATAAACAATATTCAGTTGGCCCGTTGGTTTTAGGTTTAGCTGGTATGTTTTCCCATCTTGAACGTAGGAAGGGTCAGCACCTTCAGCCACTGGTTCGATGTAAATGCGTCGGATCTGGCGGCCTTTAAAACCGGACTTGATATATTTCTGCAGGGACTGACGGGACTGTTTATCTACACCTTCCCAGTTGATCAGCTGAAAAATTCCTGCAGCATCCCGGCTGGCAAATGAGTTCAAATACTTCTGTACTAGTAGACTGTTTTCATCGGCAACAGCTGTATTACAAATAATTACAGCAAGGATAGTAACAAAAAAATTACGAAGCATTATTGGTACCTGTGTGAGTTTCCCTTCATTGGTCGTAAGTATATCTTATCGAACCCTGACT
>NZ_JAAEQH010000297.1 GCF_024231755.1 Neptuniibacter sp. | reverse complement strand
ATCGAAACTCTCCAAAACATCTACATGTGTAGCTTAGGAAGATAGGAATTTGTTAACTTCTTTTGAATTTAGCTCAGACCTTTACAAGAATGCTTATATCAACATAGCTGATTCTTAAGCCAATAGTGAGCCTTTTATATGTTCCTGCCCGTTCTGCTAGCCGTCATCACCGTACGTGTAGTACCGCCCATTTATACATCCGCCGTATAGTTGCCGCTGAGCAACTGAATCCGCTTCGTCCATTTCTTGATGCCATTAGAAACCGTTCGCAAGAACCATGTGTTCCGATTGTAGTCCATAGCCCGTCGTGGCTAGCCTAGTAGGTTTGGAATAAAGAAGTCGCAAGGGATTGGTGAGCAGCTGCACCTTTACCTACACCGCTCGAGGAATCGACAAAAGTCATCCGCGATTAGCTACCGCTGTACGTCTAGCTGACTACCCACTGATGAATAAGGCCTGGTTGGTAAAAGGGTCATACACGTCAAGAGCTTGAGCTGCAGGTGTCGACCTGTCGGGTTAAGTCTCTGTGATATGGGGTGACTCGGATCTGCCAGAAGGCTTACCGGATTAGGTGGGAACCCGTTGCTGAGGTTCTGCTTGCCACGCTGTTTAGACAAAATTAGGTCTCGGACGGGCCTGAGTCTAAGCAACGTGACACTGCGTCCTAACGCCGT
>NZ_JAAEQH010000296.1 GCF_024231755.1 Neptuniibacter sp. | reverse complement strand
TCTAACGATAGATCCACCTGCAGGCTGGCAACGCTCTAACGATAGATCTAGAGCGATGGCGAGTGGTTAGGCTATTAAGTTTATTCAATAGAAACATTAAATATACTCAAAAATCACCAGAAGACCGCTCTATGAGAATGCAAAGGGGCAAGATCGAGAAAAGGAAAATCACTTCAATTCCTCTAATATTTGAATAGGCGCCTAAACTGCACATCTAACTAGCATACACAAAACATACTAGCTATTCAAAAGGGCGCCTAAAGAAACACCCAGATTACGTGGCACAATACCGCATTGATCATCGAACCATAAACTGCGCACAAGATACCAACGCACAATTACTAATTAACGCACAAAGTACACATTAATAAAGACAGGCGATCGTGGCCGATACCTAACCACCCTTCCTCCAAAAGAGACAGCACACCTGATACCATGTGATTACAGTGTCTGTCTACAGCATGTATCTGGCCGGAGGGACGCCCTTCATCGTGCGTTCAGAGTGGCGGAGCAGCTGCAGCGGCGCGATCGGACGTCGTTCAACCTGTCGTGGTTCGGTCCAGGTTTCAACTGTCGCCCACTGCAGACCTGGTT
>NZ_JAAEQH010000295.1 GCF_024231755.1 Neptuniibacter sp. | reverse complement strand
CATGATTAAAGAGAAGCGGGCATCACAGGCCGCTCTAGCTACCGACATCCACGCAATGCTGCAGGATACAGAGAGAGGAACCTTACTGGCTGAAGGAGGTACAGGTATAGGTAAGAGTTTCGCCTACCTGATTCCCTCCCTCATACGTGAAGATAAACGTATTGTAATAGCGACAGCGAAGAAGACACTCCAGGACCAGCTATTCACTAAGGACGTACCCTACGTATGTGATAGTATCGGTTCGAAAAAACGGTACGTTATTTATAAGGGTAAAAGTAATTATGCCTGCTGGTTACTGGCCAGTGAAGTCCACGACGCACTGGATAAGAAACACTACCTCGAGTTTATTAACGACGCACGTGTATGGGAGCAACCTGCGGATATCAAAGACTGGAAAGGCGGCCGACCTACGTGGTGGCCTAAGGTAGACATCAGTAATTGTATTATGGGTAAAAACTGCCCGCATATATTACAGTGTAAACCACAACCACAGCAGTCCAATATTGTCATAACGAACCATCACCTGTTAGCCATCGACCTGAAACTTGGTCCAGGCTTCCTTCTGGGTGACTACAACATGTTGATAGTCGATGAGGGACACCAGGCACCAGAAGCATTCCGTGCAGCCTATACGCACAGGATAACATCAAAGGGACTGGATGGACTTCGTGCGATGGTCGTTAACGACGAGAATCTTCGTGCGCTTATAGATGACTCCGGTGCAGTAAGCTCCAAGATATTTGTAGCACAGGTCAAAGCACTGATAGCCCAGTATAACACGTACCACAAAGAAATAGGTCCATACACCAATGCTGTAGGTCAGGTAGACATCGTACAGGGGCGAAAACAAATTTTTAAGTTAGCCGGAACAGCACGGGAAATGAATCGTCAACTGGAAGGGATATACAAAGCTACCCAAAATATGCTGCAACACAGCAGCTCGAGTTACTCGGAAGATTACAACGCAGTAGAGACTTTCTCTCGTGACCAGCTCCGGAGTTTAACCCGTAAAATAAAACGAGTTGTATCCCGTGTAGGGTCCATAATGGAGTTCATAAGTCGGCTGCACGATTCAGAGCATGTAGGTAGAACTGGAAACTACCTACTCACAAGGCAACCTGAGGGCGTGAAGATAGAACCCATCCAGGTAGGACCACTTGTGCGTAAAGCGTTAAGGCGTGCACAGCATAAAGTGATAGTCTCAGCTACGCTGGCTATGGGTAAAGATTTCAGTCACACAGAGGAATCGTATGGCCTGACTCCGGTAGAACCTGACGAT
>NZ_JAAEQH010000294.1 GCF_024231755.1 Neptuniibacter sp. | reverse complement strand
TTCCAGAGAATGTCCGATCAGTTGGCCAGTGGAGACCTTACCGCTCGTCTTGATAAGCGTGGTAAGGATGAAATGTCTGCTATTTCTGAAGGCATGAACAAGGTTGCAGATGGGTTCGAACAACTGGTGCGTGAGGCAAAAAGTGCAACAGGTCTGGTAACCGAGAGTTCACGCCGTCTGGCAAGTGAATCAATGCAGACCCGTGATGGCGTTGCACGCCAGAAAGAGGAGACCTCACATATTGCAGAGGGTGTTGGTGATCTTTCTACCAGTTCTGCGGATATCGCTCAGAATACCAGCATGGCTTCCAGTACCGCCCAGAATGTTGATGATATGGCAACAGAAGGGCTGGCTGTTGTACAGAAAACCACGCAGTCATTCAATGAGTTGGTGGAAGAGGTCAGTGAGACTAGTGCTGTTATCAGCGAACTGGATAAAGATGTACAGAATATTCATGCTGTATCCAGTGTGATAAGTGACATCGCTGACCAGACTAACCTGTTGGCTTTGAACGCAGCGATTGAGGCAGCTCGAGCGGGTGAACAGGGTCGTGGTTTCGCGGTGGTAGCTGATGAGGTGAGAACTCTGGCGCAAAGAACACAGGATTCCACCGGAGAGATCCGAGATAACCTGGGTAAGTTGCAGGAGTGTGCTAGCCGTGCGGTGTCCATGATGGAACGAACCAACACTTCTGTCCGAGATAATGTATCTGAGATGCAGCGTGCAAGTGATGTGTTGCAGCAGATTGATACGGCACTAGGTGAAATGAGCCAGATGAACTCTGGTATCGCTGCTGCGGCAGAAGAACAGAGTAGTTTGGTTAATCATCTTCATCAAAGTTTGGCTGCAATTGCTGAGGTTGCTGACAGCTCGGAGGGTGCTGCAAGAAATACATCCTCGCTTGCTGATGATATGGCGGGTTCCGCTTCGCATCTTGAAAGCACGCTCTCGAAGTTTACTGTTCGATAGGCGCTTGATATAAAACAACCTCTGAGTTAAAAAGAATAAAAAGCCCGGATTTTCCGGGCTTTTTATTGTCTGTTTTTTATCGCTTCATTTATCTACGTACTATTATTTTAGTAGTGATTAAAGAGGTGAATAATGAGTATTCGTGAAGCCGCTGTTGCTGGTATGTTTTATCCTGGAAATCCAGC
>NZ_JAAEQH010000293.1 GCF_024231755.1 Neptuniibacter sp. | reverse complement strand
TATTTGATTAGCGCAGAATTGCTGCTTAATTTGTAAACAATAGGATTTTTTTATCGTAGTCATAGGTAAATCTAAATATACATTGCCAGAGTAAAATGGTCGGATATGTGGTAAATTGTTCGTTACGGCACGCAAGTGCTTCCGGCATTAATGTTATAGGTGTATGAATGAGTGTAATTGATACCATCAAAGAGCAGATTGAAGGCAATGATATTCTGCTTTATATGAAAGGAACTCCTCGCTTTCCTCAGTGCGGTTTCTCCTCTCGTGCTTCTGAAGCTGTGATGGCCTGTGGCGAACGTTTTGCTTTTGTAAATATTCTGGAAAATCCTGAAATTCGCGCAGAACTGCCAAAATATGCAAACTGGCCGACTTTCCCTCAACTGTGGGTTAAGGGTGAGTTGATTGGTGGGTGTGACATTATTTGTGAAATGTCAGCGAGTGGTGAACTGGCTGAATTGATCAAAGAAGCTGCCCCTGCGGAAGATCAGGAATCCGAATAATTTTAGATAGTGAACGCTTGATTTTATAACAGCCTTTTCTATCATAAAAAACCTAAACGCTAGATAGCACATAACGGAGAAATAGCATAATGGGCGTACTTGTAGGCAAACAGGCTCCTGACTTTACAGCACCAGCAGTACTGGGTAACGGTGAAATCGTTGACGCATTCACACTGTCTGAAGCGGCTAAAGGCAAGAAAGCGGTAGTATTCTTCTACCCACTGGACTTCACTTTTGTTTGTCCATCTGAGCTGTTGGCTTTCGATCACCGTATCGAAGAGTTCAAAAAGCGTAACGTTGAAGTAATCGGTGTATCTATCGATTCTCACTTCTCTCACAACGCATGGCGTAACACGCCAGTGAACGAAGGCGGTATCGGCGCTGTAAACTACACACTGGTTGCAGATATGACTCACAGCATCTGCCAGGCTTATGACGTTGAATCTGAAGGTGGCGTTGCTTTCCGTGGTTCTTTCCTGATCGATGAAGATGGTCTGGTACGTCACCAGGTTGTTAACGATCTGCCACTAGGCCGTAACGTTGACGAAATGCTGCGTATGGTTGATGCTCTGGCATTCCACCAGGAGCACGGTGAAGTTTGTCCAGCGGGCTGGAACCAGGGTGATAAAGGTATGGACGCATCTCCAGAAGGTGTTGCGAAATACCTGTCTGAAGAAGCAGACAACCTGTAAGAATCAGCAAATTATTTGCTAATAAAAAAACCCGCTGTTTAGCGGGTTTTTTGTATCTAAAGTTTGTTGCAGTTACTGATCGTAGTCATCATATTCATCGACCATTTCCCAGCCACCTAGTTCTTTCCAGCGATTTACAATAATGCAAAACAGCTCTGCTGTTTTCATGGTGTCGTAGAGTGCTGAATGGGCTTTTTTGCCATCAAAATCAATCCCTGCAACTTGGCATGCCTTGGCTAGGACCGTTTGCCCGAATGCTAAACCCGCTAAGGTTGCTGTATCGAAGGTGGAAAAAGGGTGGAACGGATTGCGCTTAATCTCTGCGCGATCTGAAGCCGCATTAACGAAGCCCTGATCAAAAGAAGCATTGTGGCCTACGAGCACTGCGCGTTTACAGTCGTGGGCTTTAATCGACTTTCGAATAGGCTTAAAAATAGATTCCAGCGCTTCTCTTTCAGGAACCGATTCCCGTTCTGGGTCGTAAGGATCAATACCTGTAAAATCCAGAGCGGATTTTTCCAGATTAGCTCCTTCAAAAGGTTCCACCTGAGCTTCATAACTCTGGTCGATGATCAGAAAGCCATTTTCATCCATGGTCAGTGTGACGGCGGCTATTTCCAGTAGTGCATCGGTTTTAGAATTAAAGCCCGCGGTTTCAACATCCACAACAACAGGTAAGAAACCACGAAAGCGGTTAGCCATAGGATGTTTCATATCAATGAGATTACTCAAGTGTAGCCCTTACTTGGCAGAGGGTTTCCGTTTAATATGGAGGGTATTCTAGCAGTGGAAAGCTAGGCACTCCAATCGGATCTTAAGATCTTGTGCCATAAGCCGATAATTAACTGATAGAGAAACTTTTTAATGGGCGATTTCTAGTGTTTCAACGTTTTACTGTTGCTGTTTTTTTTACTCTGTTTGCGATTGGTTTGCAGGCAGCAACATTTCGTAGCTCTATAGATGATAGTAAGTGGGAGCTTGAAGCTTCTAAATTTAGCTGTCGTCTCAGTCAGGTGATTCCCTCTTTTGGTAATGCTGTTTTTGAGCATGAGGCCGGAGAGTCTGTGCGCTTTGTCTTAAAACCCACTGAAAATATTCACTTTCAAAAAGGTGCGCAGTTGGTTGCCGAGGCTGCTCCGTGGCAGCCAGGAGTGACACCCAGGAAAATTACAGCAGTAAAGCCAGAGCATCTCTCTGGTGATTTGAATGTTGAAACTAAGCACGCCCAAAACATGTTGGCAGCTCTATATAAAGGGATGATGCCCACTTTCACTGCGTCGCAGTGGTATGGCACTAATGAATCATTACGTGTTTCCGTATCAGCGGTGAACTTTCAATCCGCCTATACGGATTATGTTGCCTGTACTGCCGGTTTGTTGCCGGTGAACTACCGTCAGGTGGCGCGCACAGCTATTCTGTTTCCTTCAGCTGCATGGCGCTTGTCTGATTCATCCCGTGAGAGATTGGAGCTAATCGGTCTCTACGTGAAAAATGATGACAGTGTTAAAGGCATCTATGTGGATGGGCACTCAGATAATATGGGGCGTCGATTGATGAACCGTGACCTTTCTAAGCGTAGAGCAGAAGAGGTGACTGCTTATCTGATAAACCTTGGTTTGGACCCCAATATGATCACTACACGTTACCATGGTGAGCGTTACCCTGTTGTGAAAAATAACAATAAGGAAAACCGTGACCGCAACCGTCGTGTAACCATTCGTCTTGAGAAAGACTAAACATTGGCGTTTTGCACATTTTTATTTCTTCTTTGTGGTTAAATCCGTTTGTTAAATGAACTTTATAAAACAGTGATGATTGGTGCGCTGTTTTAATGGGTCTATTTCAACTTTAAACATCCTTCTTTATACATAAAAAACATGTGCTTAGCGCCATATGAAAGTGTGGGCTAGCTCCGTGTAGGCATTTGCCCTATAATCCGCGCACCCCGCCCCGTACTTGGTTTGTACGACATCGGGTTAAAACGAATTTTTACGAAGTGGCCTTACGTATGGGTCACCACTGAAGCTTAAGGATTTAACATGCCTGTAATTACCCTACCTGATGGTAGCAAGCGTGAGTTTGCTAACCCTGTTACTGTATTTGAAGTTGCTGCTGATATTGGCGCTGGACTAGCGAAAGCAGCCCTGGCCGGTAAAGTAGATGGTCAGCCAGTGGATACCTCTTTCACGATCGAAAATGATGCAGATCTCGCAATCATCACTGCGCGTGATGAAGAAGGTCTGGAAGTTATTCGTCATTCCACTGCACATTTGATGGCAATGGCGGTGCAGGAGTTGTTCCCAGGTGCTCAGGTAACCATCGGGCCTGTTATTGAAGATGGTTTCTATTATGACTTTGCTTACGAGCGTCCGTTTACGCCAGAAGATCTGGAAAAGATCGAGAAGAAAATGGCTGAGCTGGCGAAGCAGAACCTGCCGGTAAGCCGTTCTCTGATGAGTCGTGATGAAGCGACTAAAATGTTTGATGAGATGGGCGAGAAGTACAAGGTCGAGCTGCTTGAAGCTGTGCCAGATTCCGAAGACCTTTCCTTCTATTCCCAGGGCGAGTTTATCGATCTATGCCGTGGTCCTCATGTTCCTTCAACAGGCCACATTAAAGCTTTCAAACTAATGAAAGTGGCAGGCGCATACTGGCGTGGTGATTCCAACAACGAAATGTTGCAGCGTATTTATGGTACTGCATGGGGTGATAAGAAAGCGCTTAAAGCTTATCTACACCGCCTAGAAGAAGCGGAGAAGCGAGATCACCGTAAACTGGGTAAACAGTTGAACATGTTCCACCTGCAGGAAGAAGCACCGGGTATGGTGTTCTGGCATCCGAATGGTTGGACTCTCTACCAGCAGATCGAACAATACATGCGTGCTAAGCAGCGTCAGCATGGTTACGATGAAATCAAAACTCCGCAGGTTGTTGAACGTACTTTATGGGAAAAATCTGGGCATTGGGATAAGTTCTCAGAAGAGATGTTTACTACGCACTCTGAGAACCATGATTTTGCTATCAAGCCAATGAACTGCCCTTGCCACGTACAGGTATTTAATCAGGGTATCCGTTCCTACCGTGATCTTCCGCTACGTCTGGCTGAGTTTGGTTGCTGTCACCGTAATGAACCATCTGGTGCATTGCACGGCATTATGCGTGTACGTGGCTTCGTACAGGATGATGCACATATCTTCTGTGCTGAAGACTCTATTCAGGAAGAAGTGGCGCGTTTCATTGAATTTTTGGATGAAGTCTACGCAGACTTCGGATTTGAAGAAGTTATCTACAAACTGTCTACACGCCCAGAGCAGCGTGTGGGTTCTGATGAAGTTTGGGATAAAGCTGAGAAAGCGCTTGCTGATGCGCTGGATGCAGAAGGCCTGGATTGGCAGGAACTGCCGGGTGAAGGCGCTTTCTACGGACCTAAAATTGAGTTCTCACTGAAAGATTGCCTGGGTCGTGTATGGCAGTGCGGTACTGTTCAGGTTGACTTCTCTATGCCGGGTCGTTTGGGTGCACAGTTTGTTAATGAGCAAGGTGAGCGTGAAACTCCTGTAATGTTGCACCGTGCAATTCTGGGTTCATTTGAACGTTTTATCGGTATTCTGATCGAAAACTTCGCTGGCGCTCTACCAACTTGGTTGGCACCTGTACAGGCGGTAGTCATGAATATTACCGACAAACAGGCAGATTATTGCGAAAAAGTTGTCCAAAATCTTGAAAATAAAGGTTTCCGGGCTGAGTCGGACTTGAGAAATGAGAAGATCGGCTTTAAAATTCGCGAGCGCACTTTACAGAAGGTTCCTTACCTTCTTGTGATAGGCGATAAAGAAGTAGAGGCAGGTACCGTCGCAGTACGTACCCGTACAGGTGAAAATCTGGGAACTATGCCTCTTGAAGAATTTACAAGCCTTCTTGGCAGTGATGTCGCCAAGAAAGGTCGTCAGGACTAATAAAGTCTAATAAAAAGTCAGGAGATACGATTATCAGGCGTGATAATAGAAGGGGCGCTCGTAGAGAAGAGCCCATGATCAATGAGAACCTACTTAAAGTAACTAAGCAGTGCAGACTTATTGGTCCAGACGGAACACAGATTGGCATCGTACCGGTAAATGACGCTCTTGTGGCAGCACAGGAAGCGGGACTTGATCTGGTTAAAATATCTGAAGCTGATCCCATCGTTTGTAAAGTGATGGATTATGGCAAGCATCTTTATGAAATGAAGAAGCAGAAAAATGAAGCCAAGAAAAAGCAGCATCAGGTCCAGATCAAGGAAGTGAAATTCCGTCCTAATACGGAAGAAGGGGATTATCAGGTCAAGCTACGCAACCTGATACGTTTCCTTGAAGCAGGAGATAAAGCCAAGATAACACTGCGTTATCGTGGCCGTGAGATGGCTCATCAGGAACTGGGCATGCAGTTACTCCAACGAATCGAGAAAGATTTGGAAGAGATGACTGTAGTTGAACAGCGTCCAAAAATGGAAGGTCGTCAACTGGTCATGGTCTTAGCTCCGAAGAAGAAAAAGTAACTCGTTACTTGTCTTAACCCGTGACTGACTTGT
>NZ_JAAEQH010000292.1 GCF_024231755.1 Neptuniibacter sp. | reverse complement strand
CTGACTTGTAATCAGTAGGTCCCGAGTTCGACTCTTGGTGCCGGCACCATTATCTACCCGCTGCGGAGCGGTAGTTCAGTTGGTTAGAATACCTGCCTGTCACGCAGGGGGTCGCGGGTTCGAGTCCCGTCCGTTCCGCCATTTACACTCTAGCCTGCCAATACCTTTTGATGCTTAAATCAAAAAGAGCACCGAAGCGCCCTTTTCCTTTTTATCACGCAGAACGCGATTTATTCTACAGTATCACTACAACAGAACATCTATTAACTCATTTGAGTTAACAGCACTTACAAGTTCGATTCCAAGGTAATCTGATAACGGCTTATCCAGATCGCCAAGATACTCCATAAGCTCGATATGAGGATCGACTTCACTTGCAGTCATACCTGCAGCTAGTCCCATCGTACTGTCAGACAGATTCCCTTGAGAATAATAATTCACCGCAGACACCATATTTGAATATGAATAGCTGCCATTACTCAGAACAATTTGCTCAATTCTGTTAGCCGGATTTTTCCAGTCCGATACAATTACCGTCAAATCTTCGTTAAAAACAACTAAGTCTTGACCGGAGTTAAATGTTGCGGAAGCCAGTTCATTGAAATGGACTGGCAGATACACCCGATCATAACTGCCTGATGAGTCGTGAATATAAAAGAAGCCTGCATCATCTAGCACGTAATAATCATTACCATCTCCGCCCAATAAAGCAGCAGAAAAGCTCAGACCATATGAAGTTACCGCCAACCGATCATCTCCGCCTAGCGCCTGTATAACTTCGGTCTCGTGAATAGAAGAAAGACTTAAACTAATATTATCCTTTCCAGAAGTTCCCTCATGATCAAACACCAAACCCAAAGCACCACCTGGAAGATATAATTCCCCATACAGGTCTGGTTCTGGTTCTGGTTCTGGTTCTGGTTCTGGTTCTGGCTCTGGCTCTGGCTCTGGCTCTGGAGCGGGATTATCTGCCGCCCAATCGGCATAAGAGCTAATTAATGCGCCAAAATCACTATCTCGACTCTCATGAGATACATTCAATAGAATATTTTTAATGGCATTGGCCTGTGCTGAGCCGCGATATTGCGTAATACCCAAAGCCACATTTTCAGTAAAGTCTTCAGCGAAGCCAATCTTATTCATAATGGTTATGGCATCATTATTTCTAGCCCCCATTAGAATAGAAAGGGCGATATCCTGGAGATTCATGATTCCGTCATCTAAGAACGCACTCCAAGCATTAAGGCCCTCTTCTTCTGCTGGACGGTTGAAACATTGCAGGTAGATTTCGTTAACCAGATCACGGTTCGATAAATGGCCATAACGCTCATTAAACTCGTCAGAGCTACCAAATGCATCAATAACGGCAGCCAAGTCGCCGCCACTTTTACCTAACGCATCAGCCCAAACTGAAAGGCCACCTGGATCGGCAGGTCGACCATAGAAAGCAACATAAGCTGCTTGTATCACTGTTTCATTAGATCGCTCAGCGATTAGGTCAGAAATTGATGCTGTAACATATTCAGACGTGACCGTTTCCAGCATTCCATTTCCATCTGTATAACTTACTTGAACACTTATCTCCTGATGAGCCTGCTCCGCATTAGGAGTAAAAGCAGCATTGGTCTCCCCCTCAATTGCAACACCATTAAGTAACCACTGATAGGAAAACTCACCTAGACCATCAGCATCAGTTAAACTGTTATCAATTTCTAGCTGCTGACCAACTGAAACAAGCCCAGAGATTTTGATAATGCCTTCGGGTGAAGTATTACTAAGCTCCTGCTGTGCTTTAGTGATATCACTAAAATCATCTGCATTTCCAAGTGCAAGATTAGTTTCTACAGCCTGCATCAGTTCTGTTGCCCCCAGCACACCAGCAAAAGCATCTGCTAAGTAGGTTTCGTCTGATAGGTCGAGTGGTAAACCGCTAACAACAGAATTAGTGAGGGTTGAAACAACTTCCTCAAAGCTACTCCCTGCCTCAGTAGCAAGGATACCCAGAGTTGCAATCTGAGTCGCTTTAGAATGAACAGTAACGGAGGTATCAGTATCCTCAGAAAGGGGATCATAATGGGAGAGATCGACATCATGCTGAATACCCAAAGCAGTTTGAACCTGCTCTTCAGCATCACTGATTGAAACACCTTGATCGCTAGCAAAACTATCTATCAAGGTGGTTATCGGTGTGACTACCGACGATCCTTCTGGAGCAGTGAGTACTAAACTATTTGGGATCCCTGTATCTACGTTAGTCCCGCCTACAGCTATGATTGAGCCTTTCAGGGTAGTTTCTAACTCGAAATTACCATTCGCATCTGTATCAACACCTGTATCTTCTTCTGGATCAGCAATGCCATTATCATTAGCATCAATATAGATAGAAGCACCTGCCACATAACCGTCAATTACAGCTCCAGAAACGGCAGTAATAACAGGCGTTGTAGCTGATGAAGTTTCTGATTCAACAGTGCCTTGAGCGTCCATATAGGAAGCAACAACAGTGATAGTAGATCCTACTTGATCTACTGTTAGTAAGAATTCATCTCCTATGGCTCCATCTATCTCTATTCCATCAGCTTGCCATTGATAACTTATTTCCCCTAACCCATCTAAATCCTGAAGCGTATTAGAGGCTTTTAAAGTCTGCCCCTTATAGGGATCTCCAGTGATAGTGACAGAACCTGTTGGGATATCATTCACATTAGTAATGACGCTTGTCGGCACCGCAGAAACGATTTCATCTGTTCCGCTATTATCTGTATAAGCTGCTACAGCACCAATAACGCTCCCAACATACTCTTGAGTCAACAATAGTTGCTCATCCACAGCATCGTCTATTGCAACACCATTTACCAACCATTGATAACTCATATCCCCGAGGCCATCAGCATCAGAAATCGAATTAACGAGAGTTAATTCAGCGCCTTGAATGGCGGAGCCTAAAATAACTAACTCCCCCTGAGGTTGTGAATTTGGTTTGGGTAGCGGAGGACCTATATTCACAAAAGAGGCAAAACCCATCTCCTCAATATCAGAATATGTCAGGGATATACTATTTTCTGCATTGTCAAAGAGAACTAACTGACCCAATCTAATTTCGCTAGAATCCACACCACTTGGAAAGAAAAAAGTGTGGTTGTCACCATAAATTATTGACTCATATACATCACCGCTGTCGTCGTAGAGTGCTACACGGGCCCTACTAATACCGGATGATTCATCGGAATAATCCAGACGCACTTCAACTTCAAGCCTTCCAGTGGCTGAATTCATTAATGGGTTTATTTCTAAGCTTTCAAGAACGGGAGGGTGAACATCTGAGTTAGGGTTTACCAGCTCGAAGCTATAGTCGTAGCCAAGTTCTTCGAGATCAGCTGTCTTATAACTTACGGAGTTACTGGCATTATCATACAGCCTGATAGTGTTTACTGTATAAATACCTGAGGCCGAATAAAGTGATAATAATTCGGAGCTATCCGCGCTTCCGCTATCGTCGAAATATAGCCTCTGCTGGATTGGTGTTCCTGATGGATTGAAAAGCTCTACTATTGCTGAATGTTGTAATCCACTCAAACCAACATCTTCAGCTTGCAGGTGATAATCTATCTTGTATTGATTAGATTCTGCATCGAAATAAAAGCCATTAGATATAAATTGATTTAATACTGGAGGTTCTTCATCAGAATTGGGATTAGTAAAATCAAAGGAAGCTTGTAACTTGTTGGCTGATAATATTTGCGTCCAAAATTCAAGTTCAGAACCAGAATTATCAAGAGCTTTAATCGTCCTTATTTCATAAATCCCTGCTGAAGTATATGCAGATAGTGTACCTTTATACTCATACTTCAATGGCTCATCTGATGAGCGATATAAAGTCACCCATTTCTGGTCATTACCCACCAACCAGTATAATAACTCAATACTATTTGCTTCAGATAAGCTTGCAGTGGTTTCAATCTCGAAAGATATATCTGTGTGTCCGGCAGGGTTAACAGACATATCAAAAGTAATGTCAATAATTTCAAAATCGTCCATGACTGTCCTTATCTTTTATCCTTAAAAGTAATGCTAAGCAGCAACTGAAAGGTTACCAGATCATGCACATAAATTGGTAACTTTGTTATCACGATGAGAGCTGGCATTTTGTATCAGGTATAACCATCTTGCCGCTCTGACTTAAACCTATAATCTTTTTTTAGAGCATTTTGTAGAGAAGGATATAGCTTTATCTTGCGGTATTGGCGCACTCCCTAATCCATCCTTGAGACTTTTGATGTTACTCCCTGGGAGCTCTCTGACCCATTTTTCAGCTGTAAAAGACTGAATAACCAAAGGGTATTCACTGCCTAATGTCGTATTCAAAATTAAAATGGGCTGCCTGATAAGAGCTGTACCTCGGATATGTTGATGTTCGATTTGATAGAACATTTTATCTTCCATTAGCACAAGTTCTTTATCAGATGATCTTTCGTTAACCTTTACGTATTTCTTAAAACCTTGATCACAGCGATTTGCAACGATAAATAATGAGTTATCATCCCTGATGCTTTTCAAAACAAATGAGCTTTTAGGTTTTTCACACCAAACTAAATTATTGATAGCTGCACAATCCTTTCCCTGATCATCAGTAATACAACTTTCATTTCGTTCTGTTGAGAAACTATCCGTATTAACAAATCTTGCAAACTGAGGAGTCAAACCCGGAGCACTCCCCCATGCTTCTTCGTTATATTTAAGACTGTCTACTGGAGCGGCTTCACACTCGAGATTTAATCTTTTATCTCCAGCAAACAGGGGCTGGGATAACAATACCGTAAGTATGATAGATGTTTTTTTCATTAATCCTTTTCCATCTCTGCAAAATTGCTATCAAACCTCAATAATCTTTCAGGTCCACTTGGATGCGTTCCTAAAAAGACAGAGTAAACACCCCCTCCCCCGATTCTTGTCATTCGAATTAAACACTCCCTCGCTCTATCTATATCGTACCCAGCCTCTTTCAACACCAGCATTGAAATATAATCAGCTTCGATCTCCTGGGATTTAGAGAATGCCGCTCTTCCAATACCTGCCCCAAGATCAGGGCTTCCCACCGAAGCTCCTAAGACGGCCCCTATAGCAGTAGTAATCATGCTTTCAGTAATATGAGAAGCTAAATGGTGCCCAATTTCATGGGCTATAACAAAAGCCAACTCATCTTCGTAATAGATATTTTCGACAACGCCCAAAAATATTTTGATCTCTTTGTCACCAGTCGCATAGGCATTAAAGGCGCGGCTATTTGCCAATCCAATATCCCAACTACATGTCTCAGAACTACCCTTAATTTCCTTACATATGGTGATGGCAGCTGGCAGAATGCGCTTCACAGTCTTTTTATACAGTTGCTTATTTTCATCAAAATACCTCTTAGGAGGCTTTCTCACGTTGTACGAATTAATTTCCCGTGCAGCCTCAAGCACCTGCCGATTGCTAACCGCTTGTTCACCTTTTTTGGTTTTAACCGGTTTAATCGAGGGTGTTACACACCCCGATAAGATGGCACTCAAAACCAATAAAAAAATTAATTTATCCATGTTATTGCTAGTCAAAAAGGAAGGGGCTTATGCCCCTCACTTTTATGCTTCCATTACCTTAAGCTGGATAATAATGCTTTTTCAAACGAACCAAGGGACTGGCACTGCTTTGTCGTATATTTACACCCTTGATAACAAAATTCAGAAACTTGATTGAAGGAAATGTTGATACTTGCTGTTGAAAAACCCTCATCCTCCACAACAGTAACATTTCCACTTACTTTTCCTCCGACAGGAACCCACAAGAATGGTACAGCTGAACCTGAATCGCAGTATGAGCTCAAAAGATTTTGGGCGACATTTTGATTGTTTATGACTAACAAACCACTATCTTTTTCGATAGTCGAAATACCTAACTGATTGGTACTCATAAATCGAACCAATTTGCCCCAAACTTCATCCTTTGATGCTTGAAACGTTTCAGATGTATCAAAAGTAGCGACCTGCTTTGGCTTATTGGCCGTACAGCCAACAGTCAAAAGTGAAGATATTGCAACCACTACTAGAGGCCTAAACATACTTGTGTTCATAAAGATTCCTTCTTAACTCAGAAAATTCCGCTTTTCACTCAACACGACAGAAAATGGGTTAGATCGTTGCCGATGAAAACGCCAGAGAGATAAATTACTTTTGTATGGAATAACCACTGAAAACATTCCTTGTTTGGGTCTTGAAAAAGGCTTCCTGCCCCTGCCTGATAAGACATATGCGAATTGAATTACCTTGTAGATAAAAACCTACAAAAAGTAACCTTTTTCAGATTATCACAATAGAAAAGAATCAAAAATACTACTGAAGTTCCCCTCTTTTATAGACTCTCGCACCATATAAAATTCTTTCTGACTTTCTTGATGTACTTGAACCTAATTCTGACCAAGATGCTTAGGGAACCTACGAATAAGTCCCGTAGCACTCAAGGCCTGCCGCACCCAACTTTGTTGTTGCAACCTATGCTAAGGACTATGGCCATTAGCTGCAGATTGCGCCTGGAATTTGCGCACGGCAGGCTCTTGCATAAACCGCAGGGACTTATTCGCAGGTTCCTTAGCTTCATATAGAGCATTATCCGCCCTATTAATAGCATTGATTAGCTGTCTGGGTTCAAGCACCCTGCGCTTGGTAAATATATGTTCTCTTTCTTTATAGCCACTAAATCTCTTCATCGTCTGCGCTACCTGCTTCATGTTGTTTAATGACCGTAAAGATTTCATCCCCCCCTTGCCGAATCAGCCCCATTAGAACAATTAGTTACCCGAATAATCGATCAACGTATAAAGCTCCTCATAACTATCACAGCCGTTGTGGGTGAGAGGTAAAGCGTTTATAAAGGTGAGAAACAGCTATGCGGTTGACTTTAAGATGGCGAATATCTTTCTAAACAAAGGTTATGTTATCGGCTTGAAACAGCCCGTAATGGAAATCAACGTACGGTTTGTTTCTACAATAACAATAGACTTCGTTACGTTAGACCACATTTTGAAAAGCAAATTTGGCATAGCTGAAGAATTTGGTACTGATATTGACGAACAACCCTACCTTGCACTGATCAAGCGCCTCTTATATCTAGCCAGCTCAATGCAACAATACGCCGGACTACCAGTTTTTGAGCCAGGCAAAATCATCGAGCACAACGTTCAATCATCCGAAAATAGAACAAAGGTTATTATTGCTCACTGCCTAATTCCTCATTTGCCTTATGTGGACTCTGAAATTCGATCTAACTTCTACAAAGCGGCAGGACAGATAGTTCAGGAGATAATTTTTAACTCTGGGGAGAGGTTGGCTGCTTTGCTAGATAAAATAGAAAAGCAGCTCGTTCTTCATATCAAACAATCTTTTTGTATTCCTGATTCCACGGTCCCTTTGTTGCATAGCGCCCACAAAAACAATATTCCGTTTGAACACCTCACCGGGAGGAGCGTATTTCAGCTGGGCTGGGGTAAGCAGGCGCATTTAATTATGAGCTCATCTGTAGATACAGACTCGTCGATGGGCTGCAAACTAGCTTGCAATAAATTCCAGACATCAATAGTACTTCGTTCGGCAAAACTACCAACACCGAGGAACTGCCTGATCCTAAATGAAAAGGATTTGCTTAAAAAAGCGACTCAACTAGGCTTTCCGCTGGTGATAAAACCTGCAGACCGGGAGCGAAGCGAAGGCGTAACCACCAATATCAATGACCACGATACTTTGAAACGCGCTTATTCCGAAGCTCTCTCGCTTTCCAATCAGATTATGGTTGAAGAACATCTGGAGGGTTATGTTCATCGAATTGCATTGATCAATGATGAACTTCTTTACGTAAGTAAACGGATGCCAAAGTCGATTCAAGGTGATGGCAAGCATACAGTCAAAGAGCTCATCAAAGTAGCCAATGAGAATGAAGCGGAAAAAGCCCCTTGGATGAGGCTAAAACCATTCCCAATGGATTCTCAGGCTGTGCAGTGTATACAGAACGCTGGACACGACTTAAACAGCATTCCTAAAGCAGCTGAATATGTACCTTTACGCTGTTTTTCCAGTCTCGCTGAAGGCGGTGTGGTTGACATTTGTACTAGTACAATTCATCCCGAGAATATCCTACTCGCCCAAAGGGTTCGAAGGTTATTTAGGTTAAGCTCAGTTGGTATTGATTTATTAATTAAGGACATCTCCAAGCCTTGGTACGAAGTTAACGGAAAAATAAACGAAATAAACTATTCACCGCATCTCGGGAACGCAGCACGCCCTCAAGCAGATGAGTATCACGAAAGGTATTTGCGATCATTGGGTTTGCTAAGTAGCAAATTACCAATTTATCTCTATATTGGAGATGATAAAGCTTGGCTTGAAGCGAAACATTTCCATAAAAAAGTAATACCAAAAACCAAAGCTTTCTTGACTAATCATCAACAGACAATTGATTTCAAAGGTGAAAAATACCACTGTACCGGGGAAAACCTCTTTGAGTTTTGCCAAGCTCTACTTAGCAATACGGAGATGGAAATACTGATTGTTGTTGTGCAAACGGATGACTTCCTAGACACCGGATTTGCTTTTAAAGATGTAAAACAACTCAATTTGGTCAACGACAGTATTGAGTTGAGACATAGCAGACCTAGCGATAGAACAAAGGTAGTTAGGTTATTGACAGACAATTTTTGTAGTGATAGAAAAAATTAACTTCGGGTATTTCATCTGAAGTAATGGCAATGGCTACCCCACGGTGAGGTATATATGAGCAAGGACATTAAGCTAGACCCATCTAAGCTGTATGGTTTCAATTTGACTAAGGAAAAAGAAGCGATCAGAGTTTCTTCAGCTGCTTCTGCAAAGATTGGAGTGCCTAAAAAGGTCTCTAAACCAGCAACAAAGTAACCCGTTTACTAGTCTAGGTAGTATTTGTTAAAGCAATCTTTTGGTTGCTTTTTTATTGTCTGAAAACATCCAATCGCAATACATGCAGCGTAGATCATCAGCTTCGGTAATGATGATGCACATAGCGAAAAGTCAGTCGTAATTTCAGAGTGATGTAGATGAGGTTGGCGCAGGTTGATTAAGCACTCCAAGAATACCCATACCAGTTTTTTTAAGGTTGCATTACATATCAAGAAAGCAGGTCATGATTGAACTCTGATGAACTATAATTTTTTACCCTCTCCTACTCGCGCTAATACTCTCGACCTCACAATGAGAGCGGGTCTGGCTGATAGTCTCAAGTATATACAAGCAAAGCTAAATACTGAGGTTCCAGAGGGTATAAGCTCTTTGGATTGTTTGATCGATCAACTAGCACAAGGCCAGAAATATTCAGCCTTAACCTTTGCTCTATATACACACCTGGTGTTTGCTTTGTCAGGTAATTCCGATGAAAACTACACTGATATCATTGAGTTATTGAGTCAGCAAAAACCTATAAATGCGCAAACCCCAGAAGTTGTAACCCTTGATAACGATACCTTTAATAAACAAGGCTTTCGTTTAGCAGGAATTATGAACTTAGAAGAGGAAACTGAATTTTTAATTCAATCTCCTTCTGAGCAAGTCATTACAGAGTTTGAAAAAAATCTAAAGATCGCCTTTGACGTTATGGATAAAACCATACCGGATCTATCCTCTGAAATTCGCAATCTAATTTCTCAAATAATACTAGTTGAACCTATTTCCGGATCTAAGTTTGAGTTCGCAGGCGGTTCCTCATATATGATGTGGGGGGGGCTTTTTTTACATGCGAACTATGCGAAAACAGTTAGCGAATTAATAGAGGTGCTTGCCCATGAATCTGCACATATGCTGCTGTTTGGGTATGCATCCAAAGGCAGGTTAACCCTCAATGATGAACACTCACGGTATAGCTCAGCCCTTAGAACTGACCCAAGACCAATGGAAGGAATTTTTCACGCGACTTTTGTGACCGCTAGAATGTTTTGGTCTATGCAAATGATAGCTGAATGCGAATACCTGGATGCAGAAAATAGAAACTATGCGAAAGAAGCGTTAGAAAGAAACATTAACGACTTTGTTAGCGGTTACCAAATGATTGAAAAAGAAGGAGAATTATCCGAAATAGGAACCGTTGTAATGAAAAATTGTTTTGAGTTTATGGAACCTCATATCCACATAAAATACTGACTTTCCTACCCCGTTTTTCCTCTCACAACATACAACAGAGCAAAGGCCGCTAGACTTTGAATCTATTGGTCGCAGGTTCGAGTCTCATCCGCCATTCAAGATTAACGCGACAAACATCGATCTTACATGCAGGTAAAAGTCATATAGTGGCAGCACTTCCTAAGCTCGATGTTCAGCACTCATTACACCTAGGTGCTCTGGTAAAGAAATTTACCGAACTTGCTGCCGAGCAAGGTGAGTTCGGATATAATTCCGGGCGCTAAAAACTGAGGGTTCTGAGTTCAGCTATTGGTGTCGGCACCGTTATCCGCAGCAAAGCGGTAGTGCAATTGGCCAGATACATTCATCGGTAATGTGGAACTTTCATAATCATTTGTACCGTCACTTAATCATGAGTATGTAGCCACATGGCTTTAAAACGACTTATCTTGTTACTTACCCTGACATCCCTTTTATCCGGTTGCTTCCTGACAAAGGTTGTTACTGTACCTATGCGAGTAGGTGGTGCTGTTATCTCAGCCGTGCCTGTTGTGGGAAGCCCAATAGATGAAGGGATTGACGCCATTGCTGATGGTATAGATGAGATACCGCTCTAACCTACCACTCTAACCTACCGTTCGAACCTACTAGACAGTAACGATTCAGCTTGTTTCGAGGCATAGCTGGATTAGGAAGTAATTGAAGTAATTAATGCCAACCAGATCAGCAATCAAAGACCACTTAAAACAGCCGGTTAGTTTTAGTGTATTTCTTTCCTTTGTGGTGCTTCTGATTTCAACCACTGTTTCAGCTAACCCCACCTACCAATTACCAGGGCAACCAGTAAACAAAGCTCAAAGGGAGGTGGGTTCTTATTGGGTACAGCTTTACGCAATCAGCCAAGCTCCGAACAAGAAACCTACCGGGGTTTTATCTTCATTTGAGCAAGACAAAATCATTGTTCACAAAGGTGATAAAGGCTTCTATCGGATTTTGCTTGGCCCCTATACAACCTATATACAGGGACAGGTAGCTCAGTCTAAAGCTCAGCAGCGTGGGATAACTGGCGCATTTATAAGATTCACCAAGGGACAGCACACAGCCTCGAAGAAACCAACCTCATTCTGGCTGCAGGTTTACACTTTACGTAATGAACCAAACCTATCGAAGCTAAAACGCCAATTCTTTTTAAAGCAAGTCAAGGTGGTCAAACTCAAGTCGGAATTACATCAAGTTTTTGTAGGTCCATTCGAATCTCGACAACAAGCAATGCTGTTTAAACATTCACATATTGGGATTGCAGACGCTTTTTTAAGGAAGAAGGAAATTACAACAGCTCCGACGGTTAACACCACTTCTCGTCATTCATTTGTGTATGGCAGTAACGCTAATGACGACTTTGATAATCAGTTCTTAGCAAGTTACACAGCAGTGCCTCCATTAGTTGTGAATCACTCTGTAACCCATCCGTTGGCTATAAACGAACAGCTCCCCCAAACTCTGGACCAAGTACACTTTAACAATCAACATATTGAGTTGTCTGAACGAGGTTTCAAGCAAGGCATCCGCAAGGTAACGGAATATGGTCCTCATAAAGAATACAAGCTGGATTGGGATGGTTTAAAGGGCGGGGCTTTGAAACGGCGTTCTACCCTATCTACCACTTACCACCTTAATCTCACGGATGCTCAGCTTTACTGGAACGATAGTTGGTCTTTGGGTGGAAACATCATCTATGATCACCGTCGCTATGCCAATAAAAGACAATTTGGCGTGGGGCTTTTAGCTCAAAGTAAGGATGTTGACCTGTATGCATACAGCTATAAAGGCCTGAGCGATTGGCAACCTTCTTCCTGGAAGGAAGAGCATAACACCAAAGTGAATGGCGTAGATTTAGGCATTAAGGGGCGGCTTCCTGAGATCCCTGATTTGGAATTAGGTATAAAAACTTACAAGCTGTTTGGGCTCAGCACACAAGATGATGTTGGATACGCTTTCAGCGCACAGTATAACCCCTCCCCGGCTGTCTTTTTCAGGTTAGAGCATGACAGCTTGGAATCTGATGAAGTTGTCTCTCAAGCCGAAATAGAGTTTTTATACCGCTTCGGAGTACCGTTTAAAGAGCAATTTTAAGCAGCTCCCACATTGGTCGAGATAATTGGCCCCTTCCTTATTCTGGCCATAAGCTATCTAAGCTCTAAAAGTTGGGTTAACCCCCTACTGAAGAACCTTCTAAGCCAGGGGTATTTGCTGTTGATGGACATACCTAAGCAGCGTGTAGACCCCAAAAATGGATTGCCCCTTTCCTTCACCTATTTCATAGGTCTGGTTTCTAGTACTATCAACCTTCTATTAATTACGACTTTAACCTATGGATTCCTTTTACTCAGAAAGCACTTATGCTTTTGATGAAGAAACCAGACTGTTTAGCATCAAACCCGACATCACATCTCAAAGAAGCTCTGATGTTCATCTAGTATGCTTCCATGGTTTAGGCGTACCATCAATCAGTAATGCTGATTCAATGCGTCCTGCCTTAAGGATCTTCAACTACCGTGGGGAGTTAAAAAAAGCATCCTCAACAGCAGGTATCATAGGCAGATCTTTTCCAAGCTTTAGAATATCTGCTGAAGCACCTTCTTTTCCCGGTTATCACAACAAGGCAATGCTCGACATAGCCCAAAAACAAAACCTAGACCCAATTAGTTTTCATGATTTGCCGGATATAGAATCTATCGTCGACCTCTACTGGACCTATTTCCATAAAATTAATTTGGAAGTAAAAAAACCAATTATTTTATTAGGGCGCAGTTACTTAGGGGCGCTAGGTATTTTTCTTGCTGATGCAATAAATGAAAAAGCAAAAAAACTAAACCAGAAGCCGCTCATATCTGGTGTGGTATCTATGAGTTCGTCATACCCAGGTGTGAAAGATCTTGTCGAGAAAAACACCAAAGCAATGTACAGCGCTTATCCACAACTGGACTATGAAGCAACAGAGTGGGCCTCAGATCTATATAAATCTTTTTCTTTGCCAGAAAGAAGTCATTTACCTACGATCATAATGTGTTCGCGCGATGATCAGGTTGTTCTCCCTGAAGACCAAAATTTATATGATCAGTTTGCGCGAAGAAACCATACAAATACGAGATTTCTTACAGTGGAAGGTGATACTCATGACCTTTTCTCTAATGTATCGAGTCACGGTTTTCAAAAAAGAGCCCGCCATCTTGCCTATCTAGCAATCTATAGGTTTGCAAAAGGTATTGTGGAAGGTGACGCTATGAGATACATGGAGAAACCTCCGGTGCAATCATTCTCTTATCAGGATGAGCTCAGTAATACCGACACCTGGTACGCCCCAATGTCCATGAAATAAGCCCTGACACACTAGAGCTGCATTTCTACACAACTCTTTGTACTATCTACATCTCTAGTCAAAGAGGAAGACAAATTAAACAACATGAAAGAACTCATAAAAGTTGAATCCCATGGAGTTTCCGGGGTTGGGCGCGCTGTTTATGCTGCCAAAGATATTTCAAAAAATGAAACCGTTATTCGCAGCCGTCAACTAAAGATACTGCCCCACAGAGATAAATTCTCGTTAGAGCTGAAGGGTAAGCATATCCTCATTGATCAGCCCGGCGTCCTTGTAAATCATTCCTGCCAGCCCAACTGCTATCTAGTAGCAAACCAATATAATGCTTACGATTTTATAGCGCTTAAAGAAATCAGTGCCGGGGAAGAGATAACTTTCGATTATGAAACTATCGAATCCCAAGTTGTTGGCTTCAATCAGTGCCACTGCGGCTCAGACCTATGCAGAGGCGCAATGAACTCGCAAATACCAAACCTCATCGAGGCATAATTGAATAACTGTAACAGGGAAAGATGTGTGAAATTGGATAGCCAATGACACACTATACCGCCGCAGAATACCCCAAGTACTGTTAATACAAGACAAGCGAATCTCATATAGGAAAAGGTTAATGAGTTTTTCATCAGTTCGAACACTCATGGGGGCATCAATCTTCTGCCCGACCCCTTCTATTTTGGCAATATTTGACCTATCCACACCAGCAATCAGATCGTTCAGCCATCTTGACCACTTAATTGAAGAGGCAGCCAAGCTCCAACTCAAGAAGATTGGTATTACTTTGAGTGATTTTTCTGGGGTTGACGAGAAAGCGGTACTCCCTTCATCGATAGAACTATGTTGTCAGATTGCTGTGGCAGTTTTCAAAAAATTAGATCTCTACACCGAACATCCCGTAATTACCTGGGATGAAAAAAGAGAACTAGTTTTCATTGCTTTCCCCGAAATTAACCGCATTTTAAGCAAAAGCATCATAGTAAATGCGATTAACTACGTTGTAGATTTATATACTCAGCAGAAGCATAAGAATTCAATTACTCCCTCGGAATATGCTGAAGCTCTCAACAACTTCATTTCCCAACCCTCTCAGTATTGCAAGACACGTGTTACAAATGACATCCAACGGAGTTTGCGACAAGGAAGCAAACCTTGGATAGCTCTGGATTTTACAGCCCAAACCCGTAATGCTTACCAAATCGGTTTTGGCAAACAGAACAAATACCTATTTAGCACCTTTCTATTTGATTCTTCTGGCTTAGGTGTTTCTGTTGCTTCAAGTAAAGCTAAAACCCAACAATATTTATCGCAACTTGGCTTTAACACACCTGAACAAAGCTTAATTGCAAATAAAACCCACGCGCTAAAACTAGCGAATCACTTAGGCTTTCCTGTTGTAATTAAAGCGGACCTAGGTGCCGGTGGCACACTTGTATATTCCGACCTGCAAAGTGAGGAAGAGCTATCTGACGCACTATCGGCATTGGAAACGAAGCATAACGGACAAAATATTATTGAAAAATTTGTCCCGGGAAACGTCTATAGAATTGAAGTTGTTAACGGCGATTTTTTTGATTGCTATGAAATGATTCCCGCTGCAGTGATTGGAGATGGGGTACATCCCATTACAAAACTGGTTGATATTGAAAATGACAAACCCGCCAGGAAATCAAAATCTGATATTTCTGGAATGTTAATCCCCCTGAAGTTGGGCCCTTCTGAACAGAAGATGCTTACTAAACAGGACCTCACTGTTAACTCAATCCCCGAAAAAGGCCAACTCGTCAAATTATCAGCTAACTCCAATTGGTCTACGGGAGGCTCTTTTAAAAACGTAACGAGCGACATCCACACAGAGAATAAGAGGCTTGTAGAAAGAATTTCGACAACCCTTAAGGTGGAGATTTTAGGCATTGATGTCATCACCAACGATATCTCAAAGCCGTTTCATGAGGAGGAACTTGTGGTTATCGAAGTGAACCATGCTCCTGAAATTCATAGTTATTTCGATACCGAGAAGAATGAATTCATCGATATAAGTAAACGTATCGTCGAAAAAATAGCACCTAATGTAAGATTCGGTGATGTGCCCATTATCACTTTGAAAACGAGTGATATATCACAACAAGCAGCAAAGTTATTAGTGAGCATTCTGAATAAAGAAGGTAATTGTTGCGGCCATATCAACTCCCAAGGCATGTTTATTAATGGGCAGATGTGGGCCAATTCAAAGCAGATCGACCACCAAAACCCTAACTTACAATTATTAAGAAATAATACTGTAGGGAGCGCCGTAGTTGAGCAGTCACCGGAACAACTCGCTGACTACGGTGTAGGTTCTGGAGCTTGTGATATCGCAATAATTAGCGATTGCAACAACACCTTAATCACTACACCTGTTTGGAAAAACGGAGTTTCAACCAGCACCATTGACCAGTGTTTGATAGATGCAGCCCGCTCAGCAACAATCATTCTAGTGAACAATAATTCAGCTTTAGAACTGTGCTTAAAAAATGAACCAGATAAAGTTTTCGCGATTATTGATGAAACTGAGTTTGGCGATAAATTGATAAAACAGAAAGAACTGAACTACATCAAGGTTCTCAGCTCCCCGCAACATAACTCGGTAAAGCTACGAGTACAGTTTGAACAGACTCAAACCGAATTAACTTTAAGTTTAACTCACACGACTCAATATATTCCGAGCCTGATCACTCTAGCCACGTTATTGAGTAAAGGGATCGGCCTTGAAAAAGCGGTGAATCTAGTTGCAGAAAATGGGTAAATTAGGCTACCAAACTCAGAACTTATTCGAAGATTCCCTAATTTATAACCCATAGCCTTGTAAACTATACCTTGTAACCCACAGCAACTAGGCTCAACTGAATAGAGAGTTCCTGATAGTATCTTCGAGTTCTGTAGGTGTAAAAACAAACCGGGCATTACCTGAGCAAAGCGTAAGTTCACCTAAAAACGGTTTATCATTCTGGGCCGTTATTAAATCAACACGCAGCAAGTCAAAATCTTTACCGATTTCTGCTGCAAGAGCTAGATAATGCTCAATATTTTCAGGTACAGCAGGAGGCGCCATTTTCGACTTAGCGCCATTTATACCATAGGAACAATATCCAGGAATCAGGTTATGGTTGGCATCAAAATAATTAACCAACCACTTGGAATTTCCTACCTTCTTCTTGAGATATTGCACGGTATAGTACAAGACAGGTTTACCTTGTCTTACGTAGATTTTAACTTCGCTGCTAGTGCTCAGGTAATCAGTAAGATCCTCTTCGATAAATATTCGCTGAGGACCTAAGCCGTACCACCATTCACCCCAATTAACGCCATAGCGAGACTCCATCCAACCCTGAGCAG
Organism: Neptuniibacter sp.; assembly: GCF_024231755.1. Taxonomy (GTDB): domain Bacteria; phylum Pseudomonadota; class Gammaproteobacteria; order Pseudomonadales; family Balneatricaceae; genus Neptuniibacter. Next base: position 25,010 of record NZ_JAAEQH010000292.1, on the reverse strand, counting down.
TTGTATTTAATGCAGATCGCTCATCCTTACTTGGTGGCCACTCTATCTTCCGCAGTGACGCATTCCCTAAGTCTAGTTTCAACCAGTAGGTTCCTGGCGGTATCTCCTCATCTTCGGGTAAACAAGGCTGTGTAGACTGCCAGAATCTCTTGGGAACTTTTATATCGTCCTTGATTGACTGTGGAATATAATATTGGGCATCTAATTTGCTCGCGGGGTTTGGTGCAATGGGGATTTCACCAAAAAACTTCATTTTAAAAAAATAGTCGGCAGTAGTCGGTAGGTTGATCAGATCAGGCAACCTTTTATGGGCGGTAAAAAAAGTACCAAGAGCATTAGATAAAGCGGGCATGAACATAGATGTCGGATAAAAATCGATACCACGACATTTACCCTGCCCTTGCGGTTTATATAAAAGGTCTGGCTTAGCCTCCAACAGCGTTGTTAAAAAATCTATCGTTGCACTCGGGCTAACTTTAAAATCCTTGCCTGCCACTTTCTTATTCCTTTTTGCCTAAAAATTTACATTCAACTCAAAATTCATCCAACGCAACACATATTAACTAGCATTCTCAAAATCAGTTAAGAACTGGATCAACGCCTCAACATCCTCTACGGTTACTGGATTGTATAGGCTAACCCGAAGCCCACCTTTTGAACGATGGCCTTTTATACCAATCATTCCGTTTGCATCCGCACGATTTAGGAGTTTATCTGTTAAGCCTTCATCGGAGAGATTAAATACAACATTCATCATTGACCTATCCTCTTTGACAACAGGGCAGTCAAATAAGCTTGATTGATCAATAAAAGCATAAAGCTTTTCAGCCTTTTCCTGATTTATTTTCTCCATATTTTCAACACCTCCAATTTCATCTCTCAACCAGTCGAGCATGCACTCAACAACATAAATAGAGAATACTGGTGGTGTATGGTAATTAGACGCAGCCTCTATATGGCTAGCGTAACTTAGAAAACTTGGTGTAACTGGCAGCAGCTGCTCTCTTGCTTTCTCGGGAATGATTACTGCTGTGACACCAGAGGTACCAATAGTTTTTTGGGCATGAGCATAAATTAATCCAAAATCATTCGCCTGAATAGAACGACTCAGAATATCTGAACTCATATCAGCAACAAGAGGAACATCTGTCTCAGGAAACTGGAACCACTGCGTACCCATTACAGTATTATTGGAACACAAATGAAGATACTTAGCGTTCTCTCTAATACTCAGGTGTTTTGGTATTCCTGTTTCAGAAACGCCTGCTATATGTACATCCCGCTCTAACTCTAACGCAGCTCCTATAGCTTTTTTTGACCAATACCCCGTATCAACATAATCAACGCTATCGCCTTTTTCTGAGAGGTTCATTGCCAGCATAATAAACTGCATACTGCCTCCTCCCTGCAAAAACAGAACTTCATCTCCTGCAGCCAGGCCTAATAGCTCTTTGAATTTCTGCTGTGTTCTTTCAATCAGATCAACAATAGGTTTTGCCCGATGGCTGATCTCAACCACAGACATACCGGTACTTCTGTAGTTATGTAGCTCTTTGCCAATACGCGCTAAAACAGAGGTTGGTAACTTACCTGGTCCAGCATAAAAATTATGTACGGGGTATTCGGAGGTTTGCATGAATATTTTATATCCAGTTGTCTAGAGCTTCGATATTGGCTTAAGGCTGTCATTCTACGTCAAGCAGCTTATATGAAGACAGTCATCATTTAAGGTAACCTCAATGTCTCATCCACAAACCCATTTCCCCAGTTCGTTCCTAAAGAACTCACTCACAAAAAAATAGTTACACCCGGCCTTACCACTAACATGATCTGCAAAGCAGGCCTGGATAACACTGAATTATTAGTAAAGATTTGGTGGGGCTAGGTAGTCATTGAACGTTACCAATCGAACCAAACAGTTTTTCAATCGCATACAACTAAAACTAATAGTTAGCTATCGAAACTTATGGTTTTCGAGTTCATAATGGCTTCAATCCCTTGTTATATATTAAGTTAATCTCGTTTAGCATTAGGCCTTAGAAAAAGAAACCCAACAAATGCATATGCAACCTGACAAAGTAGAACTGAGCAAAGTCCGAATAGACTCTTCCCCATTGTTTGGTGGTACAGATTTTGTTGGCAGATTTGAAGCAGAAAACGAGACTGAAAATCTTTCACATCTCCTCCCCCAACAATCAACGCTGACTGATCCAGCAGATCCTCTGCTGCTACGTGCCGTCATCGAACACGTAGAAAACATGCTAGCTTAGGAGCATATAGCCCTGGAGAGTAAAGATAAGGCCAAACTGATAACCGGCCTTTACCGCCACGCTGCTAAAACCGGCCAGATCGATCCGGACACCGCCGCGGTACTGATGGAAACAATTGCCCTATAAGTTTTATAGCTAAGGAGAGCTGAAATGAGATTTAAAAGATTCCAGCAGTTTATAAGCCAGCCACCCAAATTCTATGCATCGTTTTATTTTTCACTGGTGCTGATGTATACCGGCATTTATCTGTTGGTTCCCGGCCTCATAGAAATTGATAAAGGGAATACCTTCGAGTACATCGTAAAAAGCTTCTACTTCAGCGTTATTACCATCACCACGCTGGGTTATGGGGATGTAAGCCCTGAGAATTGGGTTGGGCAGTTAGCTACAGCGTCTGAGGCTCTGTTGGGAATCGTGATGATTGGTTTGTTTTTGAATGCACTATCACACCAACACTCCTCAACGATTAATGATATTGAAAAATCTAGAGAAGCCTCTGTACTTTTGCAAAAAGATTTGGACTATGTCTCACATTTACAGCTGATATTTGGATTAAAGGTTTTTTATTTTCAACGCACCATATACAGCCTAGTGCCTAGCGCATCTATACCACTAAGCGACTTCCACATTGATACCCCTGAGGGAGGGGTACCTATTACAGTGGAACACTTAGAGGGATTGGAAGATAAAGAAGGAAGTTTCCATCTAGATCAATATTTAACTAGGCGGGCCGACTGTTCCAATTTCATTCAAAGCATAATCATCAGCAAACACCTTGAAAGGTGGCCTGAATTCAAAGAGAAATGCGTCAACTTCATAGAAGCAGTTGAAGTGCACTATTTTACCCCGGAACAAATACAACTCATCCCTAAGGCATATAGAGGTTTTATCGCAGGTAATAACAACGCTTACGAAGCAATCTTACTTGAGGAATTATTATCTGATTTAAAGCTGGAATTTCAAATTTTAAGCGAACTAGATCAAGAGCTGAAAGACATTTCTTCTTCGGATTTTTTAGGGAACATCAAGAGAAAGTCTGCATCGCCTTCTCCCACCTCAACTCCTCAACCCTCAACTGAAACGCCCGCTTAGCTCTCTCTGCTGCGGGTAGATCAGCCTTATACAGCACTACCCGCTTTTTCAGCAACTCAACTGCCTGTTCCTGATGTGAGATTTTCTTAAAACTTACGTCTGTAAAATCGTTCATACACTTACCTATGCGGCTACAGTTTCCAGTAGGGGCAGTAGGTTACATCATAACTTCAAACAGAAAAGGTCATCCATTCTGACCTTTTCACACTTAAAAGATATACGTTCTGACAAAGGCAGACCCGCCCCACACAAAAGCCTACCATAACGGCGTGAGACACCTCATTATCAAAGCCGCACGGAAAGCCGAAAAACTAAGCATCATGGAATGGCCGCTGTACATGCATAAATCTGAGTCCACAGTGAAAAGCTGGGAAAGAGAAGATGGCTCAGAACCTAACACATGCATGACCATGCCCGTGTCTGTAAGCGCCTAAACATACCACCAGACGTATAAATGTTTTGCGGTGAAAAACACCAGACAATAAAACCACATCACCTGCAGGTCATCAGCCTGCTTGATCAGCTCAGTTCAAAGCAACGTAAGATTTTGCTAGAACTTATGGAAGAGATAGTTGGCTAAGTTTAGGCAGAATAGAAAAAGGGCTCTAAGGCCCTTTTTTAATAGTGGTACCGGCACATTGCAATAATCAGCTCCGTATTGGTTACGGTATACACCAGCCGGTGTTCCCGATCGATCCTGCGCGACCAAAAACCCGAAAGGTCTCCGCGCAATGCTTCCGGTTTTCCCAAGCCTTCAAAAGGGGTGCGCTGAGCACTCTCTATCAGCTTGTTGATGCGTTTTAGCATCTGCTTGTCAGTTTTCTGCCAGTAGAGGTAATCCTCCCAGGCAGATTGATCAAATTTGATCGAAAGTTTCTTAGCCTTCGTCATCCTGTATCAGGTCTCTTTCTTGAGCCTGACCAGCCTTAATTCTTGCAACCGAATCGGTTAAGCGCTTCGCATTTGCAGGATTATTTAGCAGATAGAGAGTTTCAATCATGCTGTCATAATCCGCTTTTGAGAGAACCACAACATCCTCTCCTTTCTGCCGTGTTACCACCGCAGCCTCATGCGAATCACATACCGAATCCATCACCGCTTTTAGGCTGGCTCTGGCATCGCTATATGAAATGACATTCATGCCGTATTAATCCGTTTTCGAGTTCTTAGTTTCGAGTTCTTAGTTTCACATCACTTGCCAAGATTATATTGTACAAAAACCTGTACAGTCAATAATTTCATCAAATCTCTCTAAACACGGTGGCCCAAACCAATCCACCGCCGTTACGTACAACACCCTCAGCGGGAAATTACTCACACCTTTGTTAGTAGGTTCCAATTATTAAACGGTTTGCATAGCGAAAATAGGGAAAAGTTGACAGGGAAAAGCCGCAAAATGTATGGTGTTTTACCGCGCAAAAACTAAACACGGATGCAGTAAACGGAATTAACTATGTTCAGGATAGAAACACTATTCACCACCGCGCTTTTTCTAATTGCCTGCGGCAATGAAGTCACCCCCACTTACAGCAAATACTTATCAGCAGAAGAAAAAACATACGCTGAGAAAGGCTGGTCTGCTTGTCGTTATTTGTGCCCGGCGTAAACAACATGGAAATCGTTGAAATCACCATGTACGGGACAAAACCTAGGTGGTGTAAAACTGACTATAAATGCACTAAGTACGGTTGGCTTAAAGATATACAGATTGTAGCCAAGCAAGGTGATGAGAATCATCACTACATCATCGGCTAGGGCAATCGGCCTAGCGTGATTGCAAAAAAAAGCAATCAGTGCAGAGTTATGCGGCTGGGTTCCAACATTAAATGCGGACATATTTTTAGCTTATGAGTGGCAGGAAATATCCAATGAAGATAAAGATAAAAACCCCGAAAACTAAATTACAAACGAAAGAGTTCTGGTGCGATATATATAACAAAGCAAAGAACTCTGCAGTATTTTTTAAATCAAAAATAGTGTTGCTATTCTCACCCAAAAATGATGAAAAGAGGCTTGAAAGCTTTATTGGCTTCACTATGTTTGGAGCTTTTATTTTTGCAATTCTGGCTATTTCATTTTTCTTTTCTTACCCCTTTAAAAATGTAGATGAAGCTGATGAAAAAATATTGGCCCAAATGGGTACGATCGGAGATTTTTTCGGCGGAATGTTAAATCCAAGTTTTGCTCTCTTGGGGCTAATGGCACTTCTCACTACGCTTAGGCTTAATCAGAAAGAGTTGTCACAAGCAACCAAGCAGATGACGAAGTCAGCAGAGGCCGCAGAGAAACAAGTACAGCTGGTAGAAATACAAAGTTTACTGATTACGGCATCCCAGAATATTGAAAAAAGATTAGAAACTGAGATTGTTATAAACCAGACTCATGGAAGAAAGATTTATAAATCTCTTGAAGAAATAATACGGGGAGCTGGATCTGTAAATTCTCTCAACACATTAAGAGACCAAAATAATAATTCAGCTTTAGACCACTACTGTGATTTAGCAAATCACTTTAAAGGTCTAATACTTTTATGCAAGGATCTTGAGGCTTCAATTGGAACTGACACCACAAAAAAATACTATTCTTTTAGGTACAACAATACTCTTATCGACATTATGAATAATCCTATCGGTTATGATGAATTATTAAACCGACAAGCGTCTCTAATGGTTCTACTTTTAGATTTCCTTAATTTGTCCATAGATTTTAGAGATCGAGAAAGATTTAATTTTGATGAAAAACTAATTAAAGCTATAGAATTTTCCACCGCGCAAAATCCAGGCTAAAACGGACAACATTAGAAGGCCACCTTAACCCACGTTTTACACCTACATAACGCTTCCCCTGTGTGAACCTTTACACAGCGGGAGCGGATCACTTCACCATCAAAAGTCACATGCCCACATTTTGACACTTAATTTTTTTGGGTTTATCTTCAGTTTTTAGTGACAATTTCAGCGAGGTGTTCATAGTTTAGCTCCTCACTTTCCGAATTGTGCAAGCCTTCCGAGCTTGGTCACTTTATTTGCAGCAAAGGCGGATTCATTGTCAGCTTTCAATTCCCCCCTCGAGCTAAATTATCAATGTCACTGCCTCGCTCACTATACTCAGCTGAAACCTACGGCCCGCATCCACTTATTCCAGACATAAAAAAACCGCCTGAAGGCAGTTTCTTTTATATCTGATAGGACTAGGCGGATTATGCGCTGCATTGTCCCCCTTCGGGTCATCGCATTAGCATGCGCTGCTGTCTCGCTTCGCTCGGCTCGACTGCCTTCGGCAGTTCAGACAACTTATTCAAGACACAAAAAAACCGCCAAGAGGCGGTTTCTTTTATGTCTGGTAGGACTAGGCAGATTCGAACTGCCGACCTCTACCATGTCAAGGTAGCGCTCTAACCAACTGAGCTATAGTCCTATAGGTCTTCACTTGAGGAAGTGCGGTGTATTATACGGTTCGGTCTTATCTCTTCAATAGCTGAGAGTAAAAATCTCAGTTTCAGGTCCCTTAAATAGTCTTAGGCTAAAAAGACAGCTTCATTCAGCAATGCTTTTGACCATATGCTGAGTATTAAGAACAGATACCTTTCCTCGACCGGTTTTAATCCAGCCTGCTGCTGACATTTCCCCGAGAATTCTCGCAACAACTTCCCGGGTGGTACCTAATCGCCCAGCTATTTCCTGCTGCGTCATCTTTACCTGATTTTCATCATTGGCTTGAGTTAGCAGTAAGTTGATAAGCCTCTGACTCAGGGTCCAACCCTGCAGCTGTTCAACTTCAATCATCAACTTAAATACTGCAGAAGACAGCGCAGCGATTGTCATATCCTGAACAACAGGTTCTTTAGTGAATAACTGTTTAAAGGTCTGGCCTTTTATTACGTAAACTTCAGTATCTTCTTCCGCAACCACCCATGCAGGATAGAGTAATTTATTAAATAGGCAGTTGATCGAAAATACACAGGTTTCGCCAGAGTTAAGCAGGTAAAAGGTAGATTCATTGCCGTTCGGTGTATAGGTAAAGACACGCAGGCAACCCTTAGTCACCATATAAGCGCCAGAAACTTTATCGCCTTTATGAATTGGCACCTCATGCCGAGGTACCTGAATGACCTGAGTTGACCCTTTTAGCAGTTTTGAACCTTCTTCAGAGAGAGCTAAGTAATCATCTATTGACTGGTTAATCATTTAAAACCTTACTCTATAGCCGCCTGAACTAACCTTCTGCTGCTTAGAGCATGCAAGAAGGCTACGATATCTTCAACCTGTTGTTCGGTCAGATCTGGATTTTCAATCACTCCTAACCTATGTTCTACCCACTGAAACTCGCGGGTTTTGGATTTTCCCAGTTGAGCTTTGGCCATAATCCTTACCACTTCCTTGAGGTCATCCACTTGACCATTGTGCAACCACGGGCCTGTTAACGCCACATTGCGTAATGATGGCACGCGCCAAACTGTGTTTTTTTCTCCATCATTGCCAAAATTATATTCAGCCCCTAACTGATCAGGGTTAGCGGGGAATGCGCGTAACTCAAGACCATCACTAAACACACTCGCTGCACTAAAGTTTGGGCCGAAATGGCAATGCACACAGCCAACTTTTTCAAACAAAGCCATACCACTTAGCTGTTGAGATGTCAGAGCAGATACATCCCCCCTTACAAACTCATCATACGGAGAATCATTGGTAATCAATGTACGCTCATAACTGGCAATTGCTTTAACAATTTTATCAATGCTGATCTCTGTATCACCCTCAAAAGCTCTACTAAAGAGATCAGGATAGTGAGGCTGCTCCTGCACACGTTTTTCTATCTCAATTTCCGATTTCATTCCCATTTCAATTGGATTCAGTAAGGGCTGTATTGCTTGTTGCTCCAGGCTTCTCGCTCGGCCATCCCAAAACAGCCGCTTTTGAAAAGCGCTATTCCACACCGTGGGAGCGTTGCGATCCCCTTTCTTTCCCCAAATACCTGTCGATACCTCAGCACCATCACCACCAGCGTATTTTTCTAATTCATGACATGACGCACAGGAAAGTGATCTATCAGCGGAAAGGTTTTTATCAAAAAACAAAGCCTTACCAAGCTGTATTTTTTCTCGTGTAATTGGATTACCCACAGGACTGGGGGCTACTGCTGGTAGAGCTTCCCATAGATAATCATCAGAAGCATTAATCTGGGGACTAAGAACCTGATCGGGAGTTTCTCTGTCACGACTACCTATGTGTTCAGCTCTAAAGAAACCTTCAGGAGCACTCTGCAATAACACATAAACACTGAGTTTTATGACTACAAAAAGAACCACTAGGATGAGAAACGCCATCACCAGCCATTTTAGTTAATTCTTTTTTTGTAACACCGCATCTGCGTTCTTATGTTCCTGAAGGCTTTCCATTTCTCAAGCTCCCTTATCAGGCTGTAGCTGAGAAAAACAGGTCACCGGGCGTCACACTTTTAACTTCAGTGATGCTATCAAAAGGCAGACTTACGCGGTTATGCGCCCTTTCCACTGCATCTGAGCTCTCAGCCAGAGTTAGGCAAAATGCACGCCCTGCCTCTACACCAGTAAATATATTCAGAGGGACTACCCCCTCTTCATTACAAGCGTCTTTGTATTGCTCATAAAAACCTGAAAACTCATCCAGAGAAATGTCTTCTGGGAAGGTATTGTTTTCAACATTATGTGTATCTAAATAAAGCTTCATTTTTTGCATCTGTTCGACCTCACATTCATTTGAGATGTCAGATTACATTCACGTTTAGGAGCTATCTGTAACAAAAGATACAAAACCGATGCATTCAGCCTGATATGACAGGCTTCAGATCGATATAAAGGAGATGAATAGCAGTATTAATGGTAGATATTGATTAATCTACGATCTGATTTTCTATCGCGTAGCGTGCGAGACCTGCTGCAGTATGGATATCTAACTTACTTTTAATATTCTGACGATGAGTTTCTACCGTTCGCACGGAGATATTGAGTACGCGTGCAACTTCCTTATTGCTATTGCCTTCCGCCAACAATTTCAGCACGTCTTTTTCACGTCCGGTCAATGCTTCACGCAGTGGTTCCTCTTTAACCGCTTGTTGCTGGTCAAATTCACTGAACAGGGATTGGGATGCACCTGAGCTGAAATAAGTACCGCCTCGATTCACAGTTTCGATAGCCGAGATCAGTTCACTAGAAGAAACATCTTTAAGTACATAACCCGCAGCACCGCATTTGATCAGTTTAACGATATATTCCCGATCATCATGCATACTGAGAATCAGAACCTTCACTTCTGGCTGCTCTTCGCGAAAACGCTCTGCAGCTTCAAAGCCGTTCATCACTGGCATGGAAATGTCCATCAACACCACGTCAGGTTTTAACTCCTGAGCCTTTTCCAGTGCCTGCTTTCCATCATTAGCCATGCCTACGACTTCAAGAGATTCTTCACCCTCCAGACGAGCACTGATCCCGTCCAGTACAAGTGGATGATCATCGACTAATAAAACTCTGATTTTGTTATCACTCATAGTGCTGTTTCTACTTATCTTTTTACACTATTGCAAACCCAGCACGGATGCGGGTTCCTGCCCCAGGTTTACTACGCATACTGAATCGACCACTGATCAGTTCAGTACGCTCTCGCATGTTCAGGAGACCGATGCCAGATTCCTGTTTATCCGGTACAAAGCCTTTGCCATCATCGGATATTTCTACCCAGATAAAACGCTCCCGTGACCATATACGCAGCCCTACATTATCCGCTTCGGCGTGTTTTTCTATATTAGTCAGCGCTTCCTGAGTAATACGATACAGGGTGATCTCGATATCATCCGGCAAGCGTTGTTCCGGTAATTCGATACGAACATTGGCATCAATTCCAGTCCGTTCCGAGAAATCACTGGTCATGCTGTATAGGGCTGATTCCAAGCCAAGATCATCCAACTGAATCGGCCTTAAATCGTGAGAAACCCTACGTACTTCCTGAATCGCCATATTCAAGACATCACAACCCTTTTCCAGGTCATTCACAGCGGAATCATCCTGCTTACGTAGTTTATCTCTAGCCAGCTCCAAACGGAACTTAACTGAGACCATCAACTGATTGATCCCATCGTGTAACTCACGGGCAAAGTTACGTCGCTGTCCAACTTGGAACTGAACGTGGCGGTGAGCCAGCTCACGCAAACGTTCATCTGCCAATTGGGAAGCATGCATATTAATTGCAACACCGACCAGGGCAATGATGATGACGGTACCCGCCAGAATAACCACAACGGTAAAGAAAGTGTTACGAATATTACGGGTAACTTTGAGCCGGATTGCTGCAACCTCTTTCGCTATATCATCGATATAGAGACCTGTACCCATCATCCAATTGAACTTAGGAATCTGTACAACAAAGCTGAGTTTATCTTCCAGATCACCTTTAGAAGGTTTGCGCCAGACATAACGGTAAAAGCCTCCCCCTTTTTCTGCGATATCGATCAAATCCCGAATCACATACTTGCCGTTAGCATCCTGCAATCCAATCAGATCCTCACCGACCAGTTCAGGCTGTATAGGGTGGACAAGGTTGACCCCATCCGGATCATAAACAAAGAAGTAACCATCATCACCATAGGTGAGATCGTTAAGGATTCGTTTTACTTCCCGCTCAGCAGCTTCATCGCCCGGTTCTGAACGCCTTACAATATGTTCGATAGCATTCATCGCCATCTCTACATAATGCTCTAGTTCCTGGCGTTTGGAACGAAGCAGGTTTTCTTCGAAAGTATTGATCTCCTGCTCAGACAGAATTCTTGCCTGAGTCAGACTGATCATAGTGATAGCCACTGTCACCAGTATAAGAGGGACAATAGATAGCAGAAGAACTTTAGTTTTTAAGGAAGCGGTAACGCGTTTCATATCCTGCTGGCCGGATCTGAGTTGTTATTATTGAACCAGTATAAAGCAGTCTGAATAAGATAACTTCTGAAGAGAAAAACTAAGCCACCTAAAACTCAGTTTTCTCTTTAAACTCACAGAGATCTTCGATCATACAGGAGCCACATTTAGGCTTACGCGCAACGCAGGTATAGCGCCCATGCAGGATCAACCAATGGTGGGCATCCAGTAAGAACTCTTTAGGAATAAAGCGCAGCAGCTTTTGCTCCACCTCATTAACGTTTTTCCCCGGCGCAATTTTCGTTCGGTTGGAGACACGGAAGATATGGGTATCCACTGCCATTGTTGGCTGTCCAAATGCTGTGTTCAGAACCACATTAGCAGTCTTACGCCCGACACCCGGCAGTGCTTCCAAAGCTTCACGGGTATCAGGTACTACTGAGCCATGCTGTTCTACTAAGGCCTTGCAGGTTTTGATTACATTTTCCGCTTTGGCGTTATAGAGGCCGATGGTTTTAATATATTCCTTAAGACCATCAACACCCAGCTCATAGATAGCTTCAGGGGTATTAGCAACCGGATAAAGTTTTCGAGTCGCTTTATTTACCCCAACATCCGTCGCCTGAGCAGAAAGAATCACCGCAATCAGCAATTCAAATGGATTACTGTATTCCAGTTCAGTAGTGGGGTTTGGGTTATCTTCACGCCAGCGGGAGAAGATTTCATGGCGTTTTAGTTTATTCATTAGTGTTTGTAACAGTAGAAAGGTAAAGCTTTATGTTAATCATGATCACCAAACAGAGTGACCCAGTTACGGCCGCTCTGTTTCGATTTATATAAAGCCTGGTCTGCTTCTTCTAACCAGTTTAACGCATTTTCCTGCTCAATATTTATCTCAGAAATACCTAAACTAATGGTGAAACGTATCTTATGTTCACCGTATTCAACGAGTAAGCCCTCGATCGCAGCACGAAGTCGCTCAGCAAAAATCAAAGCATTTTCGCCGCTGGTTCCCACAAGAAGAGCACCATACTCTTCACCACCATAACGACCGACAACATCTGTTTTACGGGCATGCTCCTGCAGAGTTTGAGCTACGGCACGAATCACCATATCACCCGCCTGATGACCGTAAGTATCATTCACTTTCTTAAAGAAATCGATGTCGAACATCACTAGCGAACTAACCTGTTGGCTCCGGGCAAAACGCTCAAACTCGCGCTCCAGACACTCTTGCCAATACGCACGATTATACAAGCCAGTGAGGCCATCAACCCGACTCAATGACTGTAATTGCGAGTTAGCAGCTTGCAGTTCCTGCTGACTGACCGCCGTATCAGTTACGTCGTAGATCAAAATCCCCACATGATCCACCTGACCGGTGGGTGAAGGCAGTGGAATCAAAGTTACGTTCTGGTACATCAATGGAGCGCCGCCGGTAATCGGACGGTGACTTTTAAATGGGAACAAGTAGGAACGCTGCTCCCAGGATATATATGCAGGATTATTCAGCAGAAAAACTGACTGCAGTTTCTTACTCAACCAACGTTCAGGTAATTCAGGAAACAGTTCAAAGAGGTTTTGATTACTGGCTTTACTCGCCATTGTTCCCGAATGGTTCTCCATAAAACCATTCCACAGACAGATGTAACTATCACGATCAACCACCACCAAACCTACATCCAGATTCTGTAGCAGGCCGAGGTTCCAGTGAAGCTCGTTGATCTCGTCGAATGTCTGTCCGTTCATTAAAAATAGCTCGTCAGTTTTTTCAGTTTAGGCAGCGAGTCTTCAGTGAAAACCATCATCAGATCACAGTGGATATTTTGCTCTTTTAACTGATAACCAATAGTGATCATCAGCGTTTTGTCCCAATTTTTATTCAGTTCCGGCAGACCTTTAAAATTACGAATGATTTGCGGAGTAGCACAGCTGAATTCCATATCAGTCTGCTTGGAGAAACCCTGAATAAATGCACCAATCATCGCATTCGACAGAGACATCAATAGCTCCGCTTCCTGATGTTCAGTTTCTTCATGATGCCCCATCAACTGTGCAATCTGATCCAGATTACTATGTCGGAAAACGAGTAAGGCTTCGCCAGCTACACCTGGTCCGACAAAACCCTGACTGATCATATCAAAGTCACGATCGCTCGCAGCCAGAAGAATTCTTTCTAACTCAGATGGCGCTACAACATTAACTGAAGGTATAGATAGATGGACAAATGTATTGAGCAGCCGGGCTAACATATCACCCGCCTGCCCCATCGCTACATTGGAGATTTCCTGATAATAATCAGGCAGTTCCAGCACCTCATTTTCACTAGGTGCCTGAGACTCAGGATGTTCCAGCTCGCTTAACAAACCAAAGCGATTCAAAGATTCAGCAATCACTTCCGGTGATGTGGGTTTCTGGATAAAATCCAGCGCTCCCAGCTCTAGGACTCTAGTTCGCGCTTCAGGCTGAATGTCACCGGAAACAACAATCACCATGGTCGGTAGATCATCCCGTCGGATACGCTCAAGCGCCTGATAACCATCCATAATCGGCATAGTCAGATCAAGAAACAGGATATCGCCTTTACCGGCTCTAACAGCTTCCAGTCCTTCAAGACCATGCTCAGCAAAAGTTACTTCCACATTCCAGCCACGCAACGCTGCAGCCATCTGCTTACGCGCCATGCGGGAATCGTCACAAATTACTACGGGTACTGGCTGGCTCAAGGACTATTTCCTTACAGAAAGAATTTATCGCTTAAAAATCAAACGACTGAGCCTAATAGATACGCTGGTAGAAAACAATTCTACCAGCGGTGAAGAAGGGAAAAATTGTGAGTTAGATCAGTTGATCTTCAGCCGGTCACACGAACACGCTGTGGGCGATCATCTGGATCAGGAGCAACTTCCACTTTACGGGCTTCTATGCGGGAATCGATTACATTCTTCAATGCAATCAGCAGCCCCATGCCGACAAATGCACCTGGAGGCAGAACCGCAAACAGGAAACCTGTGTAGTCTTCGACCAGAGTGATCTTCCAACCTTCTGCTATTGGGCCAAATAACAGATGCATATCACTGAACAGCGTTCCCAGGCCCAGTGCTTCACGCATTGCGCCCAGTACAACCAGAACCGCAGTAAAGCCTAAGCCCATCATTAAGCCATCAAGTAGTGATTCTTTAACCGGGTTCTTACAGGCGAAAGCATCAGCACGGCCCATAATTGCACAGTTGGTTACGATCAGAGGGATAAAAATACCCAGGATCAGATACAACTCGTAGGTAAATGCCTTCATTAACAGTTCAATCGCCGTTACAAACGAAGCGATGATCATTACGAAGATCGGCAGACGAACCGAGTCTGGTACAAACTTACGAAATGCAGATACTGTCAAATTGGAACCCAACAGAACCAATGTACTTGCTATACCCAGACCGATAGCATTAACAACCGTGCCAGTAACCGCCAGTAGTGGACAGAGACCTAGCAGCTGAACCAAAGCAGGGTTATTACCCCACAGGCCATCCATCGTGATCTTTTTGTAATCAGCAGACATTAGTTGGTTACCTCCTGATTTGGATTCTCGACCGGTTTAACCTCCAGCAGAGCAATACGGTTCGCAGTGAAATAATCCAGCGCACGCCCTACTGCATTGACTACAGCTCTTGGAGTAATTGTTGCGCCGGTGAACTGATCAAACCGACCACCATCTTTCTGCACGCCCCAGTACTGGCCATCAACCTTAGACTTCCCATTGAAGCTTAGAATCCAGTCAGATTTTTTCGTCTCAACTTTATCACCCAGGCCCGGTGTTTCCTTATGTGCAAGTACACGAACACCTGCGACAGAAGCATCAGCATTGATACCGACAATCATATGGATGTTACCGCTGTAACCATCGGGTGCAGTGACAGGAATAATAACTGTTTTTACCACACCATCTTTACGCGCGCGGTAAGCAGTCACAGGAGCTTGATGACCTAACTCGAACAGCTGAATCTCGAATGTATCTTCCAACAGCTGATTGTCAATCTGTTCGCGCGGCACAATTTCATACAGTGCTTTTGCACGGAACTCTCTTTCGTTATCGGCAATTTTCTCTTCTGTGGATACCTGAGTGATCGCAATCACTGCAGCACACACCACTGCAAACAGGCTGATAGCCTGGGTACTGGTGCGCATTTCACTAAATAGCTTCATTAAGCACCTCCCTTCATGCCACGCTTAGCTTTCGCATGACCGTAACTACGAGGTTGCGTGTACTGATCAATAAACGGTGCGGACAGATTCATAAGCAGGATGGCAAAAGCAACTGCGTCTGGATAACCACCCCAGCCACGAATCGCATAGATCAGTACGCCGATACCGATGCCAAATACAATTTTGCCTTTATTACTGGTCGCTGATGTTACCGGATCAGTCGCGATGAAGAACGCACCAAGCATGGTTGCGCCTGCTGTCAGATGGAAGAACGGATCAGCATAAGCATATGGGTCGATAATGTAGAATAGGCTGGAGATTACAGCCAAGGAGCCCAGAATCGCAGCTGGAGTGTGGATAGTGAACACCTTACGGTAGATCAGGAAAATCCCACCCATCAGATAAGCCGCACTCACTGCATGCCAGGCACCGATACCGTCGGCCAACACTGGTACGCTGTTCCAGACCTCTTCAGTAGTCAAACCGCCTCGGTGACGCATAGCATCCAGCGGGGTTGCACTAGTGTAGTTATCTACCCAGATTGGATCTGCAGAACCGAAAATAATCGCCAAGGTGTCAGCAAAACCCAGAATATTCCAGCTTTCACCACCATCGATCAGAACAAAAGGCGCGGTCCAACTGGTCATCTGTACCGGGAAAGAAACCAGCAGTAAAGCGTAGGCAACCATCGCTGGGTTAAAGGGGTTCTGACCTAATCCACCGTAGAGGTGTTTGGCAATAACAATCGCCACGAACACGCCGACCAGCGTTATCCACCACGGAGCAAACGGAGGCAGCGCCAATCCCAGCAGCAACGCAGTAACCACCGCACTGTAATCTTTCAGATAGAAACCTAGTGGGCGTTTACGCAGTTTAATAATTGCCGCTTCAAATCCTACAGCCAACAAACACGCCCAGATCACATTGATCAATGTTCCCCAACCGAAAAAGAAGGTCATCGCCGCCAGACCCGGCATTGTGGCCAGAATCACCAGACGCATGACGTCAGCGGTACTGCTGGCTTTATGCAGATGAGGTGAGCTGGTACGTATCAGTGCCATCGGTTTAAACGTCCTTAATCGGTAAAACGACTTAAAGTCTGGTTTAGTTGATCAGATTCCTGCTGAGCAACGACTAGCTGCTGCTCAATGGAAGGCAGATCATCCTGGTTTTCATCACGAGCTTTAGAAAGTGCACGCTCGGCTTTAGTCACTGCGGCACGTGCCATCGCGGCATCAATTTTCAGCTGTTTCAGATCGATGCCTTCTGCTGCTGCTTTTTCAATCTGCTCGCTTTCATAAGCGTCAAAGGCGGCTTTAGCTTCATCATGCAACTTGCTCAGGCGCTCTACTTCCGCTGCCAATTCAGCATCCTCACCACCTGCATCATCCAGCGCATTCTGCGCTTTCTTCAGTTTGGTGCGCATGATTGAGACGTTCTGTTTCAGGGCTTTCGGGTCTATTGCCTCAGGTACAGGCTCCGGCTTAGCTGCTTCTTCAACCTGGCCACCCGCCTGAAGATATTCCTGCTTCAACTCTTCATACTTGCCCTGAAGCTTTTCAACACCGGCTTTCATCTTCTCGGCTGCAGGACTACCTGATGCGATTGCAGCATCCAAAGCTTTCTGCGCTTTTTCTACCTTGCCCTGCATCGCTTCCATATCAGCTTTCAGCTCTTCAAGCTGAGCGGTATTTACTGGAGCAGCAGTGGCAAAACCAGAAGCCTTTTCGTATTCTGCTTTGAGCTCATCATATTTGCCCTGCAGTTTTTCAACACCCGCTTTCATCTTCTCGGCTGCAGGACTACCTGATGCGATGGCAGCATCCAAAGCTTTCTGCGCTTTTTCTACCTTGCCCTGCATCGCTTCCATATCAGCTTTCAGTTCTTCAAGCTGAGCGGTATTTATTGGAGCAGCAGTGGCAGAACCCGAAGCCTTTTCGTATTCTGCTTTGAGCTCGTCATATTTGCCCTGCAGTTTTTCAACACCCGCCTTCATCTTCTCAACGGCTGGGCTATCTGAAGCAATAGCGGCATCCAAAGCTTTCTGTGCTTTTTCTACCTTGCCCTGCATCGCTTCCATATCAGCTTTCAGCTCTTCAAGCTGAGCGGCATTAACCGCTGGTGCTGATGATGGAGTTGACTGCGCGGCTTTTTCATACTCAGCTTTAGCTTCTTCGTATTTCCCCTGAAGCTTCTCAACGCCAGCCTTCATCTTCTCAACAGCAGGGCTGCCTGAAGCTTCAGCGGCTTCAAGCGCTTTCTGGGCTTTCTCTACTTTGCCCAGCGCAGCATCCATAGTTTCTTTCAGTTCGTCCAGATTAACCGCAGGAGCTGTGGCGGTCGCAGCTCCACCGCCAGATTCAGCTTGATCATAAGCAGTTTGAGCGGCTTCTGTTTTGGCTTTCTGCTCTGCAACCTTGGCTTTCAGCGCTTCGATATCACCTTCGCCAGACTCTTCCGCTTTCACCAGAGCCTTCTCAGCCTGCTTCAGTTTGGTACGTGCTACTGCGGCATTGGTTTTCAGCTGTTTAATATCAACGACAGGTGCTGGAGTAGCTGCAGGATTCTGTGCCTGCTCATAAGCTTCTTGAGCCGCTTGCGCTTTGGCTTCCAGCTCAGTCACCGTCTGGCGTAGCTGGTCAACACCGTCCTGCCCTTTAGATTCCGCATTTTCTAGGGCTTTCTGTGCTTTCTTAAGTTTGGTACGGGAAACCGCAGCAGCAGTTTTCAACGCTTTAAGGTCTGGCTCACCCGTTGGTTTCGCTGTTTCAGCTGAAGCAGCACCTGCGGCTACTTTATCTTTCTTAACCGCCTGAGCTTTCGCTGCTTCTTCTGCTCGCTGCTTACGGCGCAGTTCTTTCTCGATCTTCTCTTGTTCTAAACGAGCCTGACGCGCTTCAAAACGCTGACGAGCATGATCTGCTTTACGCTGCTCAGCTTCCTCGGCACGAATCTCAGCCTTAGCAAAACGGTAGTACTGCACCAGAGGAATATTACTTGGGCAGACATAAGAACAAGCTCCACACTCGATACAATCAAACAAATTGTGGTGCTTCGCTTTTTCGAACTCTTTACCTTTGGCAAACCAGTGCAACTGCTGAGGCAACAGCTCTGCAGGGCAAACCTGCTCACACATACCGCAACGGATACATGGATTCGCAGCCGGAGCCGGAGGCATCTCATCGTAGGTAGCGGCGATCACGCAGTTTGTAGTTTTGATCATCGGGATAGACTGACTATCCACGGTATAGCCCATCATAGGTCCGCCAATCACCAGACGATAAAGGTCCGGTTGGCGAACTTCTGCTGCTTCCAGCAATGTTTCCAGTGGAGTACCGATCAGCGCACGCATATTGTGTGGATGACCCAATGCATCACCGGTCAATGTCACAATACGGGAGATCAGAGGTACACCGTTATACACTGCATCACCGATAGCCGAAGCGGTACCTACATTCTGACAAACAATACCTACATCCGCCGGGATCTTACCGCTTGGAACTTCAATTCCAGTCAGCAATTTGATCAACTGTTTCTCACCACCAGATGGGTACACAGTTGGTACAACAACTATATCGATATCCAGTTTGGACTCGGCTACAGCCTGTTCCAGAGCTCGGATAGCCTGAGGTTTGTTGTCCTCAGTACCGATCATGATGTGGTGCGGTTTAAGCAGGTGAGCAATAACCTCAATACCTCTTACCACCTGATCCGCATGTTCACGCAGCAGCATGTCATCAGCAGTGATATAAGGCTCACACTCCATCGCATTCAGGATCAGTGTGTTGACGATATGGTCATCACCCAGGTGCAATTTCACATCGGTTGGAAAACCTGCTCCGCCCATACCACTGATACCGTGGTGGCGGATAAAGTCGATCAGTTCCTGTATACCAATCGCCTTGTAGTCTTCCAGACCTTTGTGGTCACACCATTCATCAAGGCCATCGGTTTTAATAACAACACAGGTGGCAGTCATACCAGACATGTGTGGTACTGGACGGGCTTCGATCGCCTCCACCACACCGGAACTTGGCGCATGGACATTCACGCTGACGCGACCTACCGCTTCAGCGATCACCTGCCCTTTGAGCACTCGGTCACCTACAGAAACAACCACTTCTGATGGCGCACCGATATGCTGTGACAAAGGTACGATCAACCGCTCAGGAACCGGGGCAATCTGAATTGGGCCACCGGTAGACTGACGTTTATTCTCTGGTGGATGTACTCCACCGTGGAAGGCATGCTTAGTACTCATCAGGCAGCACCTCCTTCCGCAACTTCACCACGCTGATCTGTAGCAATCAGCTGTACGCCCGGCTTTGGCATATCCCATTTCCAGGTATTCAGCGTGGTCTCAATAGGTAACATATCTATACAATCAACAGGGCAAGGCTCTACGCACAAGTCACAACCGGTACATTCAGATTCGATAACCGTGTGCATCTGCTTGGCAGCACCCAGAATTGCATCAACGGGGCACGCCTGAATACACTTGGTGCAACCGATACACTCATCTTCGCGAATGTAAGCAACTGTTTTGACCGGTTCCTCTTCAGCACCTGCTTCCAGTGGAACGGCTTCAACATCCAACAGATCAGCTAACGCTTCTACTGTGCTCTGACCGCCTGGAGGACATTTATTGATTGCATCGCCTTCTGCAATTGCCTCTGCGTATGGGCGACAGCCTGGATAACCACACTGGCCACACTGAGTCTGCGGCAGCATTCCATCAATCTGGTCTACCAGTGGATTGCCTTCAACACGGAAGCGCACAGAAGCAAAGCCCAGCAGAAGACCAAAGGCCAGCGCTAAACCTAACAGTGCAAGAATGGCGATTAAAACGATTTCCACTATTGGCTCCCTAGATCTGTACCAGACCAGTGAAGCCCATAAAGGCTAGTGACATCAGACCCGCAGTAACCATACCAATGGCAGCGCCCTGAAATGGAACCGGAACATCCGCTACAGCAATACGCTCGCGCATCGCAGAAAAGAGGATCAACGCCAGAGAGAAGCCCACCGCTGCGCCGAAGCCATAAACAATGGAATCTACAAAGTCGTTAAGCTTTTTAATATTCAGAAGGGCTACACCCAATACCGCACAGTTTGTGGTAATCAGTGGCAGGAAAATACCCAGCACTTTATACAGAAGCGGACTGGTTTTACGTACCACCATCTCAGTGAATTGCACCACCACTGCGATTACCAGAATAAAGGTGATCGTCTGCAGATAAGCCAAATCCAGAGGCTGCAGCAGGTAGGTGTAAGCCAGATAGCTGCACACGGATGACAACGTGAGTACGAACGTAGTCGCCAAAGACATGCCCATAGCCGTTTCCAACTTATTGGAAACACCCATAAACGGACACAGTCCCAGGAACTGAACCAGTACAAAGTTGTTTACCAGCACGGTGCTGATAACGATCAGAAGATATTCTGTCATAAGATCCGTACGACTATCTAAATCAACTAGATTAGAATTATCTAAAGTTTACCGCTTCTGATAACGTTTCGGTATAGCGATATTCTGATTTAAAACAATAAACCGGGAGAACCAGCTCCCGGTTTTTCCTTACAAAACGGCTGGTTACTTCAGCAGTTCCAGTGCAGCAGACAGTTTTTCTACGTCTGACTCGCCCTGAAGCTGATCAAGATTCAGCTCAACTGCATCAGTCACTGCATCGTCAGTTTCCAACAGTGCAATCAGGCCTGCTTTGCTCAGTAGATCAGACGCATTCTGTGCACCCGCCTGCAGCTGTTCAGCATTCAGCGCAACAACGGCACGGCCCTGCTCAAACAACACAGCTTCAAGACTAAACAGCAGTGTCTGGCGCTGTTCTACACTTCCACCAGTGATAGTCGCTGTAGCAGCCTGCTGGCCAAAGCGGATTGTACGATCAGATGTAGAAACAGCAGATTCACTAACAATCTTAGATTCTAAATCGCCCTGCTCAGCACCACCTTCGATAATCATGCCCGCAGCAACAGTTGCGTTAGTCAGACGATCTACGATGATGAAAGAACCTGTACCGTGGTGTGCACGATAATCATCAGCTACAACTGGACGCTCGAGAGTGATTTCACAACGCGCGATCTCATTCAGTTCCAATGATGTAGCTGCAGATTCTTCCAGCGTGTTTACATCAACACGATGACGAATGTTACTGATACCACCCGCGATACGGGTAGTGTTCAACTTAACTTCGTATTGACGGCCTTTCTGCAACGGCTCTTCAGACATCCATACAACCATGGAATCAAAACGGTTGCTGGTTTCTGGAACGGCATCACTGTGAACAAGAATGTCACCACGGGAGATATCGATCTCATCTTCCAGTGTCAGCGTCACTGCCATTGGTGGGAACGCTTCTTCGATCTCACCTTCGTAAGTAACGATAGACTTAACCTTGCTGGACTTACCAGAAGGCAGAACAGTTACTTCATCGCCCGGACGAACAATACCGGAAGTCAGCGTACCGCAGTAACCACGGAAATCCAGGTTTGGACGGTTTACGTACTGAACTGGGAAACGCAGTTCATCAAAGTTCTGGTCGTTAGCGACCTGAACAGTTTCCAGAGTCTCCATCAGAGGCTCACCCTGATACCAGTTCATGGACTCAGACAGAGATACTACGTTGTCACCTTTCAGTGCAGAGATAGGTACGAACTGAATGTCAGGCAGATCAAGCTGTTTAGAGAATTCGATGTAATCAGCTTTGATCTCTTCAAAACGTTCTTCGCTGAAGTCCACCAGATCCATCTTATTGATCGCAACGATAGTGTGCTTGATACCCAGCAGAGAAACGATAAAGCTGTGACGCTTAGTCTGAACCTGAACACCGTGACGCGCATCGATCAGAATGATCGCTAGGTCACAGGTGGAAGCACCCGTAGCCATGTTACGTGTGTACTGCTCATGGCCCGGAGTATCAGCGATGATGAACTTACGCTTAGATGTAGAGAAGTAGCGGTAAGCAACATCGATAGTGATACCCTGCTCACGCTCTGCAGCCAGACCATCAACCAGCAGCGCCAAATCCAACTCTTCACCAGCATTACCTACACGCTCGTTATCTTTCTGGATCGCGGCCAACTGATCTTCGTAGATCATTTTAGAGTCGTGCAGCAGACGACCGATCAGCGTGGATTTACCATCATCTACGCTACCGCAAGTCAGGAAGCGCAGAAGTTCTTTATTCTCATGCTGATGCAGATATTCTTCGATATCAGATGCGATCAGATCACTTTGGTGGCTCATGCTTTTTCTCCTTCGGAGAGCGGTAAGCTGTAAGCTCCAGGCTTCAAGCAGCTCATCGCTATAAATATGTTTCGTATTTCTCTTGTCGCTTGCGGCTTGTAGCTTGCCGCTGTTACTTCTAAATCAAGATTTAGAAGTAACCTTCCATCTTCTTCTTCTCCATAGAACCGGCGCTATCGTGGTCGATGGCACGGCCTTGGCGTTCAGATGTAGTGGTCAACAACATCTCCTGAATAATCTCAGGTAGTGTTGCTGCTTCAGACTCAACTGCACCAGTCAGTGGGTAACAGCCCAAAGTACGGAAACGGACACTCTTCATCTCAGGCTCTTCGCCTTCATTCAGTGGCAGACGCTCATCATCAACCATGATCATCATGCCATCACGCTCAACTACAGGGCGTTCTGCTGCATAGTAAAGCGGTACAATGGAGATATTTTCCAAGTAGATGTACTGCCAGATATCAAGCTCAGTCCAGTTAGATAGAGGGAATACACGAATGCTCTCGCCTTTATCCACACGGGTATTGAACACGTTCCACAGTTCTGGACGCTGACTCTTAGGGTCCCAACGGTGGTTCTGGTCACGGAAAGAGAACACACGTTCTTTAGCACGGGATTTCTCTTCATCACGACGCGCGCCACCAAAAGCAGCATCAAACTGGTACTTATCCAACGCCTGCTTCAGAGCCTGCGTTTTCATGATGTCTGTATGCTTAGAGGAACCATGGGTAAATGGACCAACACCCATATCAACACCTTCCTGGTTGATATGAACGATCAGATCCATACCTGCCTCTTCCGCCATTTTGTCGCGGAATTCGATCATCTCTTTGAATTTCCACGTTGTATCAACGTGCATCAGCGGGAATGGAGGCTTACCCGGCGCAAATGCTTTACGTGCAAGATGCAGCATTACCGCAGAATCCTTACCAATGGAGTAAAGCATCACTGGATTATCAAATTCAGCAGCTACTTCACGGATGATATGAATACTCTCAGCTTCAAGTTGCTTGAGATGCGTTAAGCGATGTTCAGGTAAAGCACTCATCAGAAAAACACTCTTTTAATTTAAAGTTCTCTGGATCTGACTTTCACTTGCACAGACACAAATGAAAGATAGTTCTATCCAATTTTGCGGCGCATTATCGCAGCAAAGCCAATAAAACACAAAAGAATATATATTTAGCTTTTAATAACAAAAAGAAATATGAAGTCCTGCTTATATATAGACCCTATATAAAGCTATTTAAAACAATACTTATTCAAAAACCGAATAAACAGATTCCCAATTATTATTTTGAGTTATATGAAACCTCATCTATTATGCCGCCAGTTTATTTGTGGGCAGGTTTATTCATGGAATTGGCGTATAGCTTTGCGGGATTAGTAGTTGGCTTCATCGTTGGCCTCACCGGTATCGGTGGCGGCGCGCTGATGACCCCTATCCTGATTGTTGTGTTCGGCATACCGCCAATTACAGCGGTAAGTACCGACCTGCTGTACGCTGCTGTAACGAAGTTTGGCGGCACAATATCCTACGCTCGCAAGAAGCTGGTTGAATGGAAAGTCGTTATTTTACTGCTATCGGGTAGTATTCCGGGCAGTTTACTGACTATTGGATACCTGAAAGGCCTAGACGGCCTAGAACAGATAGAACACTTAATGAATCTGACATTAGGTATCTCCCTGGTCCTGACTTCCATCGCAGTTTTCCTACGTAACAAGATTCGTGATCAAGCGATGAAATGGCAGCACACAAGAGCAGCTACTCATGCTCGCAGATGGCGTCCGGTTGTTACTGTAACAATGGGCTTTGCTCTGGGCGGCCTTGTTACCCTGTCTTCTGTAGGTGCTGGCGCACTGGGTACAGCGCTACTGATTTTGCTATATCCACGTATGACAATGCAGACCATTGTAGGGACCGACCTGGTTCACGCTGTTGTACTTACAGCAGTAGCAGGTGCAGGCCACTACCAGATGGGAAGTGTGGATATGGCCCTGCTTATTTACCTTTTGATTGGCTCACTACCGGGCGTGTTTATGGGTAGCCATATTGGTACTCGCCTATCCCCAAAAGTGATGCAGCCGATCATGGGATCAATTTTATTAGCCATCGGCCTGCGTTTCGTAATCGCAGGTTAAAACACAAAATTTGTAAAACCCGAACAGTGAGGTGTTGGGTTATCACTAACCCAACAAGGGAATATTAGTTATGTATCAGTATAACGAAGTCGATCAGAAACTGGTTGACGAACGCGTTGAGCAATATCGAGATCAGACTCGCCGATTCCTGGCGGGAGAG
>NZ_JAAEQH010000291.1 GCF_024231755.1 Neptuniibacter sp. | reverse complement strand
GAAATCTTCATCCAATGATTCGCCCTCTTCGTCAGCAGAACTTTCTTCAAGTTCAATATCGCTATCTGTGCTGTTAAGCAGTGCATCCAACTCGGAGTCCAGCTCAGCATCAAGGTCGTGAGAAATTGCAGACTCCAGCTCATCAGCTCCTGCGGATTCTTCAGCATCATCCGAATCCAGCGCTGCTGCCGCAGCGACAGCGCCGGCACCTACTGCTGCACCCGCTGCAAGATCCGTCTCATCCAGATCCATACCAATATCTTCAAGCATCGCGTCCAGATCCATCTCTGCATCTTTTGGCTCTGGCTCTGGCTCTGGCTCTGGCTCTGGCTCTACAGAAAGCTCGGCCATATCAAAATCAGCACCAAGATCGATGTCTGGTTCTGATTCAGCTTCAGGCTCGGCCTCTTCTTCTGCATCCGCAGCCATATCAGCTTCGATACTTTCATCTACCTCTGCCAGCAGAGAATCGAAGTCAGTATCGTTACTGATTTCTTCGTGAGGTTCATCAGCCTCAACCTCATCCAGATCTAAGGACTCCAGATCACTATCGCTCTCTGCGATCATCTTATGCAGATCGTGGTCAGACTCTAGTTCGCCTTCCTCAGCAGGCTCATCTTCGGATGCCTCTTCTGGAGATAGAAGCTCTTCTTCAGCACCTAGATTTTCTGCCAGTATAGCGTCCAGATCATCTTCATCTGACTCAACTTCGTCTGGTTCGCTCGCTTCTTGCTCTGTAGCTACTTCATCCAGCAAAGCATCGAGATCTGTATCTTCCTGCTCTTCGACCTGCTCATCTCCAGATTCAACAGACAGTGCATCAAGGTCTTCAACTTCGATATCTTCTACTTCTGTTTCAATACTCTCTGTACTATCAAGCAGCTCATCAAGCCCATCCTCGTCGAGCACTTCTTCTGAAGCTTCTTCTACTTCTTCAACAAGAGGTTCTTTTTCGGCAATTACAAAATCCAAATCATCGGATTCATCTGTATCAACCTCTTGCTCCTCAGGCGCTTCAGTTTCTTCAGCAGCTGGCTCTAAATCGAATTCAAGATCATCATCAAGGCCCAGATCTATGTCATCTTCTGTAGATTGTAATTCTTCAGAAGTCTCTTCCTCAGCATCAGCCTCTAGCGCTGTATCTCCTAGAATATCGTCCAGAGCATCACTAATGTCAGACTCTTCATTTGAGTCTTCAGTTTCAACTGTCTCTTCTTCAGCACCTAGAATAGCATCAAGGTCATCACTGACTTCCGAAGCCTCATCATCTAGATCATCATCGATACCCAGATCAAATTCGTCATCGTCTAGCAGGTCATCTTCAGCATCTGACTCATCCACGGATTCAACAGTCTGAAGAACATCGGCACTGGCATCTTCCTCAAGATCCAGGTCCATATCCATGTCCAGATCCAGGTCATCCAAATCAGAAAGATCTTCATCACTGAGATCCAGATCATTCTCTTCTTCGAGAAGATCTTCTTCATCTCCAATATCTAGATCATCATCCAGATCACTTTCCAGATCACTAAGCTCTTCGATCTCTTCCGGCTCTTCAATTTCCTCTTCGGCAACTTCTTCTGCTACGGGTTCATCAATATCAGTAGTATCAAGTTCCTCTGGAACCTGCACTAGCGCAGAATCATCTACGGTTTCCTCGTCATCTTTGTTACGACGACGCAAGAAGAACAACAGTCCTGCTAATAGAGCGATAATAGCCGCACCGATTCCGCCAAGAATCGTAGGCGACTGTAGAATTGTATCTAGCAGGCTTTTTTCAGCCGGAGGGGCTGGCGTAGGCTCTGGCTTAGCTTTCTCAGCCTCGACCTGGCTCTGTAAAACAGCCAGTTCCTTATCTTTCAGTTCAAGCATCTCGCGTAGCTTTTCAAGCTCGTACTGGATACCATCCAGACGTTCATTGAGTTCAGCATTTTCACGTGAGATTTTATCTACGTTTTCCAGAGACTCACTTAAACGGGTCTCCAGATCGGCATTCTTCTCCAAAAGCGCCTGTTTTTCGGCATCTTCCAGATCTTTTGCCATAGTCTCAGAAAGGAGATCTTTATCAGACTGGTCTGTAGCTACGCCATCTTCTTGTTCCGAACCATCTTTGGGCGTAACAATTTTTAGCTCAGCATCCTTTTCTTCATTTGTAGAAGAAGGCATTGAGTCAGAAGCGGACTTCTTTTTGGAAGCATCCAAAGGCGCTGGTAAGTTTGCTCTTCCCTCCTTCCAAGCAGAAGTCTGACGAACGACTTCTAGTGCCGCGTCTTGGGAATTAAGGCGATTGATCTCCTCCATAGTCGGAAGATCAAGTACAACTCCAGCCCGCAACGCATTGATATTGCCATTTACGAATGCTTCTGGGTTTTTCTTCTGCAAAGCAATCATCATTTTCTTTGCAGAAACATTACTATTTGGACGATGCTTGATTGCTATCGACCACAGCGTATCTTTTACATCAACATATACCTGCCCCTGTCCTGTTCGGGTACGGATATTGTCTGACATTGGGGATGAAGCAATTGGCGCTCGAGCAGGGGCAGCTTGCGTTGCAGCTGGCTGAACAGTTTTTCTTACTGGAGTA
This sequence comes from Neptuniibacter sp., assembly GCF_024231755.1. Taxonomy (GTDB): domain Bacteria; phylum Pseudomonadota; class Gammaproteobacteria; order Pseudomonadales; family Balneatricaceae; genus Neptuniibacter. The sequence goes on along the minus strand of NZ_JAAEQH010000291.1, from coordinate 79,449 downwards.
GGATCAAATACAGGGGGGTCCAGCAACAGAGTATATTCACGGACAAGGCGTCCATTAGGCCAGTTAACCTCAACTAAGAAATTGAGAAACGGCTCCCTGACCGGTATATCTGATCGCAGAGTTATTAATCCACTACCATCTGGATTAACTTTAACCTGAAAACTGACATCAGTGAGAAAACGAGACTTATCAAGACCAGCCAGAGCAAACTCATCAATATTTGCCATACGCGGCTGAATCTGAAGAGGACTCAACTTTCTAACCTTTAGAAGTTTTATCTCTGCTTTCAGTGGTTCATTCAGTGCCGAATGAATTTTAATTTCACCCAACCCAAGCGCGTTGGCATTGGATGCACTAATAATCCCTGCTACGGCAAGGCTGACGGCGAGTTTTCGCAACATCATCAGTTTCCTTGTTCCCCTACCCTCAAAACTCAGCGGAATCAGAGGGTTGCGATTCCGAAATCTCTTCACAGTATTGTTTATAAACCACTTATGGGTCAAGGAAATACAAACACCTGTTTGCATTTCCTATCAGAAAAGTGACCTAAATGTACTGCTGAATCAAAATTTCAGCGATTTGCACACTATTAAGAGCTGCACCTTTGCGAACGTTATCGGCAACTACCCACAGATTTATAGCATTTTCACAAGAAATATCTTCCCGAATACGACTAACGAATACTTCATCGTTTTTAGCAGCATCGGATACTGGTGTTGCATACCCTCCGGATGCATCACCATCAACCACTTCAACACCAGGAGCTAGGTTTAATAGTTCTCGCACTTCCTCAGCACTGATCGGGTCCCAACACTCAATATGCACAGCTTCGCTATGCCCAAAGAAGACCGGTACTCGCACGCAGGTCGGGTTAACCATTACCCCCTCGTCATCGAGAATTTTCTGGGTTTCCCAAACCATCTTCATCTCTTCACGGGTGTAACCATTTTCCTGCACTTCATCTATTTGAGGCAGGACATTAAATGCGATTTGTTTAGGATAGACATTCGTTTCTGGTGTTTGCGCGTTCAAAAGCTTAGCTGTCTGACCAGCCAGCTCCTCTACACCACTTTTCCCCGAACCAGAAACAGCCTGATAGGTAGCAACGTTAATACGCTTTACTGAAGCATGACGATGAATTGGTGCTACTGCCAATAACATCTGGATAGTCGAACAGTTAGGGTTCGCAATAATGCCCCGGTTAGGATATTCAGCAATACGCTCAGGGTTCACCTCTGGAACAACTAGCGGCACATCGTACTCATAACGGAAGCAAGAGGTGTTATCGATCACTATGCAACCTTGATCAGCGGCGATCTGCGCATACTCTTCTGAAACAGCAGCGCCGGCGGTGAAGAAAGCGATCTGAGCTGTAGAAAAGTCAAAATCATCAATCAGCTCTACACGATGAGAATTGTCGTTAAACTGGATCTGTTTACCTGCACTGTTCTCGCTTGCCAACAGATACAAATTTTCCACTGGGAATTCACGCTGTTCCAGAATTTCCAGAATCGCCTCTCCGACCATTCCAGTAGCACCAACAACAGCAATATTAAAACCTTGACTCATTTCTTATTTCCCAAAAACAAATCAGCCCGGAGCAATGCCGGGCTGATAGAACAACTAAAATGCAGAATTAATCTTCTAGAAGAATTCTCAGCATACGACGCAGAGGCTCAGCAGCACCCCACAACAGCTGATCACCTACGCTGAACGCGTTCAGGTATTCATCACCCAGATTCATCTTACGCAAACGACCTACTGGCACTGTCAACGTACCAGTAATTTTAGCAGGCGTAAGTTCCTGAGCAGTAATGTCACGCTCATTAGGGATCACTTTAACCCAGTCATTTGCTTCAGCCAGCATAGATTCGATCTCATCCATCGGCACATTCTGCTTCAGCTTAATTGTGAATGCCTGGCTGTGGCAGCGCATCGCACCGATACGAACACAAGTACCATCGATTGGAATTGGGCTATCACCCAGACCCAAAATCTTGTTTGTCTCTGCGTATGCTTTCCACTCTTCGCGGCTTTGACCGTTATCGAGTTTAGTGTCGATCCATGGGATCAGTGAGCCAGCCAATGGCACACCAAAGTTATCAACAGGCATTGCATCGCTACGGATAGTTTCAGCAACCTGACGGTCGATATCCAGAATAGCAGAAGCCGGATTAGCCAGGTCACCAGCAACTGATTCCTTGATAATACCCATCTGAGAAATCAGCTCTTTCATATGACGAGCACCGCCACCTGAAGCTGCCTGATAAGTCATGGAAGTCATCCACTCGATCTGACCCGCATTGAACAGACCGCCTAAGCCCATCAGCATCAGAGATACTGTGCAGTTACCGCCAACGTAAGTCTTGATACCGTTAGACAGCCCGTCTTTGATCACATTCATGTTGACTGGATCAAGTACGATGATCGCACTGTCATCCATACGCAGGGAAGATGCCGCATCGATCCAGTAACCGTCCCAACCTGCAGCACGCAGATCAGCGTAAACCTGTTTCGTGTAGTCACCACCCTGACAGGAAATAATGGCATCCATCTGTTTCAACTCATCAATGGATGTCGCATCTTTCAGCGCTGGGATATCTTTACCAATATCCGGACCAGCCTGACCTACCTGGGACGTGGTGAAGAAGACCGGCTCTTCGATATGATCGAAATCACGCTCTTCCATCATGCGTTGCATTAGCACGGAACCCACCATTCCACGCCAGCCAACAAAACCTACACGTTTCATCAAATTCACCAAAAACTCGGATGTTAAAAACACAAAATCGGCTCCGGCGTTTTCTTATATCGAAAAGCAGGAACCGACGGGGCACATATTATGCTACAAAATAGCGATTCAGGCTATCAGCAGAATCGCTATAAATGAGTACTTAGCTCAGTGCAGCAACAACAGCATCACCCATTTCAGAACAGCTTACCTTCTGCATACCTTCAGACCAGATATCACCCGTACGCAGGTTCTGATCCAATACTGCACTTACAGCAGCTTCGATACGATCTGCAGTTTCGCCTGCACCGAAGGAGTAACGCAACATCATTGCTGCAGAAATAATTGTCGCCAGAGGGTTAGCCAGATTCTGACCAGCGATGTCTGGAGCAGAACCATGACATGGCTCGTACATACCTTTACCATCCACATCCAGAGAAGCGGAAGGCAGCATACCGATAGAACCGGTCAGCATTGCCGCAGCATCGGAAAGGATATCACCGAACATGTTGCCGGTTACCATTACATCGAACTGCTTAGGAGCACGTACCAGCTGCATCGCTGCGTTATCCACGTACATGTGGCTCAGTTCAACTTCTGGGTATTCTTTTGACAGCTCTTCCATAATTTCACGCCACAGCACTGTAACTTCGAGTACGTTCGCCTTGTCCACAGAACACAGACGCTTGTCACGAGCCATTGCAGCTTCAAACGCTACACGACCGATACGACGGATCTCATTCTCATCGTAAACATAGGTATTGTAACCTTCACGGATACCACCCTCTTTTTCACGAATACCACGTGGCTGACCGAAGTAGATACCACCCGTCAGTTCACGCACGATCAGAATATCCAGACCGGAAACGACTTCTTCTTTCAGCGTAGAAGCGTGAGCCAGCTGTGGATAAAGAATTGCAGGACGTAAGTTACCAAAAAGACCCAGCTCAGAACGAATACCCAGCAGGCCTTTTTCAGGGCGAATCTGGAAATCTGGGTTAGTATCCCATTTAGGGCCACCGACAGCACCTAGCAGGATTGCATCAGAAGCCTTCGCTGCCTCCAGAGTTTCTGCTGGAAGAGGAACACCAGTCGCATCAATCGCAGCACCACCAACGTGTGCTTCAGTGAATTCAAGACCCAGATTATCCTGTTCATTTACCAGATCCAAAACACGACGTGCTTCAGCAACAATCTCTGGACCAATGCCATCACCTGGCAACATCAATACATTTTTAGACATTTCAAAAACCTTTACTCTTGGGCAGTTTTTAAAACTGCTGCTTTGAATTATTTAATCGCGTCAAACAACTATTTGATTGCGTCGAATAGCCAAGGTGCTGACTGACGGCGTTTCTCTTCGTAAGCCTTAATATCATCTGCGTGCTGCAGTGTTAGACCAATATCGTCTAAACCATTCAGCAAGCAGTGCTTACGGAAATCGTCAATCTCAAAAGCCATCTTTTCACCAGAAGGCGTCTTAACAACCTGATTTTCAAGATCAACAGTTAACTCGTAACCTTCAGAAGCAGCCACTTCTTTAAACAACTGATCAACTTGCTCTTCACTCAAGATGATTGGCAACAAACCATTTTTAAAGCAGTTGTTATAGAAGATCTCAGCAAAGCTTGGCGCGATAACAGAGCGGATACCGAAATCATCTAAAGCCCAAGGCGCGTGTTCACGGCTAGAACCACAACCGAAGTTTTCGCGTGCGAGTAACACACTTGTGCCTTTATAACGTGGCAAGTTCAAAACGAACTCTTCGTTTAGTGGACGCCCCGTACACTCTTGGTCTGGCTGTCCTTCATCTAAATAACGCAGTTCATCAAACAAGTTCTTACCAAAACCAGAACGTTTGATGGATTTCAAAAACTGCTTTGGAATAATCATATCGGTATCAACATTGGCACGATCCAATGGAGCTGCGATACCTGTGTGCAAAGTAAATTTGTTCATGTCGCTCTCCTGATACCTTACTTAATCAACTCACGTACATCGATAAAGTGACCTGTTACTGCAGCAGCTGCAGCCATAGCAGGACTTACCAGATGAGTACGACCACCGAAGCCCTGACGGCCTTCGAAGTTACGGTTCGAAGTAGATGCACAGTGTTCACCATTACCCAACTTATCTGGGTTCATTGCCAAACACATAGAGCAACCAGGCTCACGCCATTCTAGACCTGCAGCAGTAAAGATCTTATCCAAGCCTTCTTTCTCAGCTTGCTCTTTTACCAAACCAGAACCCGGTACAACCAATGCCTGAATGATGTTGTCAGCCACTTTACGGCCTTCAACTACTTTCGCAGCGTCACGTAGATCTTCAATACGAGAGTTTGTGCAAGAACCGATGAATACACGATCAAGTTTGATATCAGTAATATTCTGATCAGCATTCAAACCCATGTATTCAAGTGCACGATTGATACCATCAATCTTAACCTGATCCGTTTCGTTAGCTGGATTAGGTACTTGTGCAGATACGCCAACAACCATCTCTGGAGATGTACCCCAAGTCACCTGAGGCTCAATATCAGCACCGTTGATAACAACCACTTCGTCGAACTCAGCATCATCGTCAGACACTAGATCTTTCCAAGCCGCTACAGCCATATCCCACTGCTCACCTTTAGGCGCAAATGGGCGGCCTTCAACGTAATCGAGCGTGATCTGGTCAACAGAAACCAAACCAACACGCGCGCCCGCTTCAATTGCCATGTTACAAACGGTCATACGACCTTCCATAGACATGTTACGGAAAACATCGCCACCAAACTCGATCGCATAACCTGTACCACCCGCGGTACCGATCACACCAATCACATGCAACACAACATCTTTCGGCGTTACACCAAGGCCTAGTTCGCCATCAACGCGAACCAGCATGTTTTTCATTTTCTTAGTGATCAGGCACTGAGTTGCCAATACATGCTCGACTTCAGATGTACCAACACCGTGTGCAAGTGCACCCAGAGCACCCAACGTTGCTGTATGAGAATCACCACAAACAGCTGTCACACCAGGAAGAATTGCACCCTGTTCTGGCGCCATTACGTGAACGATACCTTGACGCTGATCGTTCATCTTGAATTCTAAAATGCCAAACTCATCACAGTTGCTATCCAGCGTTTTCACCTGAATTTTAGAAACAGGGTCAACAATCTGATCAACACCACCAGAACGCTCAGTTGTGGGTACGTTATGATCTGGAGTCGCGATGTTTGCATCGATACGCCATGGCTGACGACCAGCCATACGCAGGCCTTCAAATGCCTGTGGCGAAGTCACTTCATGAAGAACCTGACGGTCGATATAGATCAAAGAACTACCGTCATCATTAGTACGAACCAAATGTGATTCGAACAATTTATCGTATAACGTCTTTCCAGCCATGCGAGCTCACCTCACTGTTATTCTATGATCAGCTCCACCCTCCCAATCAGGCGGACTGATTTTTCTATGCAGCAATCCTAGTGCAGAGTCACCCACAAAACAAATTCATATTTTTTATACTTTGCATTCCATATTGGAATATATTAAATAACACTATTCTTAATCTGTTTTCTTGAGCCCCAATGGATACTAATACCCTTCAAGCATTCCTGGCCGTTGCTGAAAGCGGCTCATTTTCCAAAGCCGCTGATCATCTTTTTTTAACGCAGTCTGCTGTCAGTAAAAGGGTTGCCCTGCTAGAAGAACAGCTGGGTAGTAAGCTGTTTGATCGAATTGGACGCAGTATCTCTATGACTGAAGCAGGAAGCGCCCTGCTACCAAGAGCACGCGATATACTTCTACAGTTGGATGATGCTAAACGCGCCATCAACAATCTGTCAGGAGGCGATATCACAGGCACTCTGTCGCTTGCTGCTAGCCACCATATCAGTTTGCATCGCTTACCCGGTTTTCTCAGACAGTTCAGCGAAGAGTGTCCACAAGTTGAACTGGATCTGCGTTTTGAAGAATCGGAGGTGGCATACGAAGGTGTATTAAAAGGAGATCTGGAACTGGCACTGATCACTCTTTCGCCGGAGCCTGACCCAAATATCCATTCAGAAATTATCTGGGATGATCTGCTCATGTATGTTGTCGCAGAAGATCACCCTCTAGCTAATAAACATGAAGTTGAACTGGCAGAGCTGACTGACTTTAATGCGATCCTTCCAGGTAGCAACACCTTCACCCGCTCACTGGTGGAACAGCTCTTTGACAATCACGAACTGAATCTCAATGTAACCATGTCGACAAATTACCTTGATACTATCCGGATGATGGTGAGCATCGGGCTTGGCTGGAGTTTGTTACCAGAGAGCTTAATCGGCAAAGGACTTAAGGTGCTTAATGTAGTGGATTCAGAACCCGTTCATCGTAATCTTGGCATTATCTTCCACCGCAATCGCACCCTATCCAACGCCGCTGCATATTTAGTCGACATCCTTAAGTATGCGGGCAAGGATGATGTAACAAAAAGGTAGTTGTAATAAGATGGTGCAACGCAGAAACATTTTCACCATAACCTGCGTGGATATCTGGAGATTTGAAGCTGATGGAAAATAACGGCTTATCCATTGAAGACCTTTTACAAGCACAGCAAGCTTACTGGAAGCAGATTACTTCTGGGGCAGATGCCCAATCCCCGGAAGAGTGGGCGGAGTTTGTATCCCATAATCAGAAGAAGCTCAGCCAGGAAACACCGCAACAGTTTTCTCAGCTACTGGATATCCTAGGCGCTCAGTCGCGAAACTTTACCCAATTTGGTGAAGACCTGCTACGCCAGTACCGCAGTGGTGGCGAACAGCATCTTAATGAAGCGGTACTCCAGTTCCAGAACTATATGCAGAAGCAGACTGGGGAGATGCTGATGCAACAGTGGCAAATTCCAGAACAATTTGCCTCTCTATTTAAAACTCACAGTTTCCGTGATGACCTGATGTTCGAGAATCCGTTCATCAGCGGCATGAAAAGTTTATTGGAAACACCTGTAGTGGGTGGTAACCAGGAATCGCAGCAGCAGATCCGTGAGGCGATCAAACTTACCATCGAATATCAAGAAGCGTTGCAAGAGTATGTAGAACACTACAACTCAATTAACCAGAACGCTTCCACTAAGATGTTGCAGGCTTTAACCAATATGGAAGAGAAAGCTTCCAGTCTACAGCAGTTACATGATATCTGGGTAGAAGCCTATGAATCTGCCTATTCAGACACTGTATTTACTGATGCTTACCAACGCTCTCACGGTCGGATCAGTAATGCCCTGATGCAGCTACGCAAATTTACTCAAGATGTACGTGATGTTCATTTCCAATCGGTAGGTCTCGCAACTCGTCGCGGGCTAGACACTGCCCTACAGCGCCAGCACAAGCTTCGCAAAGAGATGCGAGCCAGCAACAGAGAGATGCAGGCGATGAAACAACAGATTCAAGAGCTACAGCAAGAATCGGCAGCATCACTTATTGCCGATCTCAAAAAAGAGATCACTACACTGAAACGTGAAGTGACCAAGCTGAAAAAAGCGAATCAGGGGAAGTAAGCTATGAATGGATTTAATCTGGACCCTGCAACGGTTACGGATGAACTATTAGAGTTCAACAGAAAGCTACTGAAGAGCTATAACACCCTTGTTCAACTGCAGGAAGTAGATGTTGATTCTACCCCATATGAAGTTATCTATAGCGAAGATAAACTTCGACTCCGCTACTACAAAGCACAAACAGAAAAACGCTGTTCTACCCCGCTTCTGATCTGTTATGCCCTGGTGAACCGCCCTTATATGATCGATCTGGAAGCCAGCCGCTCAATGCTTCAGCGACTTCTGGAACAAGGCCTTGATGTCTACATGATCGACTGGGGTTATCCTGATGCTGCAGACCGTTACCTAGATCTGGATGACTACATCAACGAATACGTAAATAACTGTGTTGATACTGTACTAAGTCATGCTGGAACAGAACAGACAAACCTATTGGGTATTTGTCAGGGTGGAACATTCAGCCTCTGCTATACCGCGCTTAACCCTGAGAAGATCAAAAACCTGATTACCATGGTGACCCCGGTCGATTTCCAGACCGAGGACAACCTGCTGTATCACCTGGCAAAGTATGTTGATGCAGACCTTGCAGTTGAAACCTACGGCAATATTCCAGGCAGTATGCTTAATGACTCCTATAATTCATTAATGCCGATGCGTCTGGGCGTCCAGAAAAATCTGGGCATGCCCAATCAGCTTGAAAACAAAGAAAGCGCTCTAAGCTTTCTGCGTATGGAAAAGTGGATCTATGACAGCCCTGATCAGGCTGGAGAAGCATTCCGTCAGTTTGTAACCCAGTTCTTCCAACAGAATAAGCTAATTAAGGGTGAAGCCCTAATCGGTGATAAGCAGGTTGATCTAGGCAATATCAAACAGCCCGTACTGAACATCTATGGCTCATTTGACCATCTCGTGCCACCTAAAGCATCAACTGCGCTTAAGGCACAGGTCAATAGTGATGACTATCAGGAGATGGAGGTAAAGGCAGGACATATTGGGGTATTTGTCTCTGGCAAATCTCAAACTCAGGTAGCCCCTGCTATTGTGGACTGGTTAGAAAAGCGCGACTAGCTCTGCATAAAACATTAATTTTTTTCAGGATGGGAAGCATAACTTTTTGCTTCCTAACTACGGCTTTGTCTACTAAAATCGGCGCGTTTTTTATAGTGCTGTTTGGAGCGAACCACTTTGCCTAGCAACGGGAAAATTAAGCTACAAGGCTTTAACAACCTAACCAAAAGCCTCAGCTTCTGTATCTATGATATCTGTTATGCCCAGACCCCTGAGCAGAAAGCGGAATACATTGAGTACATTGACGAGCAGTACAATGCTGATCGCCTGACCGAAATCCTTAGCGAATGCTGTGACATTATCGGTGCAAATATACTCAATGTTGCGCGACAGGATTATGACCCTCAGGGGGCTAGTGTAACTATTCTGGTAGCAGAAGAGCCGGTAAAAGACTCTGAATCCGTAGATACGACAGAGAAACCAGGCCCAATGCCTGATTCGGTAGTTGCCCACCTGGATAAAAGCCATATCTGCGTACACACCTACCCTGAAGCACACCCGGACGATGGCATCTGCACCTTCAGAGCCGATATTGAGGTATCAACCTGCGGTATCATCTCTCCTTTGAAAGCACTGAACTATCTGATCCACCAGCTTGAATCCGATATTGTTACTGTGGATTATCGAGTACGCGGTTTTACCCGCGATGTGGACGGTGTTAAGCATTATATCGATCACGATATTAACTCGATTCAGAACTTCTTTACGCCAGACATTCACGACCATTACCGAATGCTGGACGTAAATGTATACCAGGAAAATATTTTCCATACCAAGATGATGCTGAACGAGTTTGATCTAAATACCTACCTGTTTGGTACAACCAAAGAGGAGCTAGATGAAAAAGAGGTTCTGGATATTAGCGAACGCCTCAGCAAAGAGATGAACGAGATCTTCTATGGGCGTAACATGCCCGACATGAACTGATTGAATTTAGTAGCTACACCCTAACGCTAATAAAAAGGCCGCTGAAACAGCGGCCTTTTTATTTACTTAGCATTCTCATCTGCGGGCTTTTTCTGCTCTTCCTGTGGTTTCCCTTCAGGATTCTCTGGAGAGAACATACCCCACATCTGCATATTGCGGTCTGCGATACGATTCATAACCGTCAGAGGATTAGCTGCACCCATCATGGTCTGCATTTGATCACGGATACGATCCTGATGCTCCAGGAACGAAGCAATACTCTGCTCCAGGTACTGACTCATCATTCCCTGCATGCTGTCTCCATAGAAACGGATAAGCTGCTGCAGAACCTGATTGGTCAACAAGGTGCCATGACCCTGCGCTTCCTGTTCGCTAATAATCTGTAGCAGGATATTCCGCGTCAGATCATTACCTGTTTTCGAGTCCTCTACCTTAAATGCTTCACCATTCAACACAAGCTGCTTCACGTCATCCAAAGTAACGTAGCAACTGCGGGAGGTATCGTACAAACGGCGATTTGTATATTTTCTTAGAATTCGCAAAGTACTATCTCTCTCGTAACATTCCCTGACTCATTGCCCGTCGTATTACCTGCCTATTACCTAACTTTCGTAACAGTAGTAACCGTAGGATCAGTCTTTTTTATTATCAGAACTTCCATAGCCAGAAGTCATTAGATTCATCATGATTTTTTGCAGTGCTTCCATAGAACCTAAACCGCTAGTCAAGTATGGTTTAAACAGTGTGAGCGGATCATACCCTTCCACCCCTGCTTCCATCTGTTCAGTGATTTTGTTCATCATATCTTCCTGAAATTTCTGCACATCTGGCAAGCCAAGAACTTTTCGCAGCTCATCAGGGGTCATGTCGATATCAATTTTGAACTTCACACCCTAGCTCCTCTATTGGGCACAGTAATACTCTAATCCTATAGCAAAACTGCGGCAGTGCAAAATACTCAGATCAATTGTTTTGCTGCGCTTTTCCCGGATGTATCCATATCAGTGCCAACACAATCGCTACAAAGCTTGCTAATGCTGAAAGTGCAAAAGTCGGAAAGGCGCCAAAATCGTCCCACATTAAACCACTGACAAACGCCCCAAGAGCACCACCCAGGCCAAATCCCAGACTAGAAAACAGGGCCTGTCCCTGACCATGAGTCCTCTCAGTAAAATAGTGGTGTACAAGAGCAATCCCTACTGCATGAAGGGTTCCAAAAGTTGCAGCATGCAGTGTTTGTGCAAACAACATAAGCGGCAAATTATCTGGCAGCCAGCCGATCAGCAACCAACGAACAACACATAAAACCAGACTAATCAGCATAATCCTGCGGATACCCCAGTGCTGCAACATCCAGTGCATATAGATAAAAATCACAACTTCAGCCACAACTCCAACCGCCCACAAAAGCCCTACCTCTGAGCGACTGAAACCCACCTCAACCATCAATACGCTGTAAAAGGTGTAGTATGCGCCATGACCAAACTGAACCAGAAAACAGATTGCGAAAAAGGCTATAACCTGAGGGCGCAAAAGCAGTATGAGAAATTTTTCGCCAGCCGGGGCATTATTTTTTGCCGCCAGAGAAGATACAGGCTTTGGAATAAACAACGTGTTTATCCAGATCAGAATCATTAGTCCCAGCATCAACCAAGGCAGCCAACGGATGTTGATAAAATCGAGCAGTGCTCCAATACCAACGACGGTAACAATAAAACCAATGGAGCCCCACAGCCTTACACGGCTATAGCGGGACTTATTCTCCCCTAGCTGATTCAGGGTGATAACTTCAAACTGAGGCAGTACCGCATTCCAGAAAAAGCTGAAACCCAACATAACCAGACCGATACCTAGCGCCTGCTCCTGCCAGAAAATCCCCAGAAACATGATGCAGGTCATCAGCGCCCCAAAGCGCACAATTTCTACACGTCTGCCGCTACGGTCAGCCATCCAGCCCCAAAGATTTGGCGCGACTATCCTTGATAGTTGTAGCAACGCCATCAACGTACCAATCGTTTGCGCATCAAATTCGAACGACTTCAGATACAAGCTCCAGTAAGGCACTAAAGCACCTAATAGAGCAAAATAGAAAAAGTAAAAGCCTGATAGCCGAATGTAGTTATCCAGTTGGGGCATGCAAGAGATCTGTTACAAAGATAAGGCTTGAGGATATCAAAAAATAAAAAAGCCGGTACATACGACCGGCTTTTAACTTCATTAGGTTTCTTACGCCTGTTCCAAAGCATCCAACAAATATTGGGGAAGACCAAAACAACCCTTATGCATCTGCGGATTATAAAAGCGAGTTTTAATTCCGCTTTGCTCATAACGACTCTGTAGCTCACTCAAAGCAATCTGTCGTAACGACTCGTCATCACTCCCCCAAGCTAGCGTCATATCACCGCCAATATAGGTAGGTACCGCCGCTCTGTAGAACGCCTGATCTTTAAAATAAGGGCTTAAACGACGACGGGTAGTAATCACTTCATCTTGTTGCAGGAATGGCACACCATTTTGCGCAACAAAAACACCGCCTTCATTAAGTAGTTTTTTACAGCCTTCATAGAAACGGCTCGAAAATAGAACTTCGCCAGGGCCCACAGGATCAGTGCAATCGGAGATAATCACATCAAACTTTTCATCAGTCTCGTGAACATACTCAATACCATCAGCAATCACTATATCTGCACGAGGGTCATCAAACGCTCCATTAGAGTGATTTGGAAGATATTCTTTACACATATCAATAACAGCCTGATCGATCTCAACCTGCGTCACATGCTCCACCGACTGATGCTTACAAACCTCGCGTAGGATACCACCGTCACCACCGCCGATTATCAATACTCGCTTTGCACTGCCATGGGCCATGATAGGCACATGGGTTAGCATCTCATGGTAAACAAACTCATCACGTTCTGTGGTCTGAATAATACCATCCAGCGCCATCACGGTTCCGTAAGTTGTGTTACGAAAAATGATCAAATGCCAGGAATCAGTCTGCTGCTCAAACAGCACCTCTTCCACATCAAATGCCTGACCATAACCTTTATGAAGGGTCTCTTTATAAGAAGTTGTCATTTAGTTAAACCATAAGAAGAACATTGATTGTTTCAATTCAAAGCAGACTAGAACAGCCACACCATAGCCAAGAAACTTTGGCGCATTTATACCCTGAAAGTTTTCAAAAGCAAAGTGGAATAGTTAAGCGAGTTCGCGCCAAAATCTATATCTGAAAACTTAGCGCTACAAGGATTAGCACTAAGGGCAAGGCGGAAGTAATTAGGAGGGCTAGTGTCTGTAGGATACGACTACCAGGTTAAGGCCATGTTAAACGGCCTCAACCTGAGTCGGGGTCAGATCAAAACATCGCTGTCTGTTGGGTAACCTACAGGCACAATCGCAGAAAGATGATCAAGTGAGGAACTGCCAAAGATAATATGCCAGCCCCCCAGGTCAAGACCGTCACTATCCACCACACTGTCTGCTAACATCAGGTCATCGTAACCATCGTTATTAATATCACCAATTCCGGTTACCGGTTGTTCAGACAAAGAATTGGATGTCGCGCCAGAGATAAGGAACACGCCTTCGCTATCATCTGGAGTAAGCAACACATCTTGCGTATTCTCAGAACGCCCCAAAACCAGGAAACTCTCTGAGTTAGCATCCTGAACAAGAATATCATCAAGTCCGTCACCGTTAACATCACCTGCCTGACTAACAGTAACGCCCACGCCAGCAATTTGAGAATTGGTAAACAACCGGATTCCCTGAGTACTGTCTATACTGCTCAGATCCAGCTCCGCCCCCGTCGCAGTGTCACTGCCAAAAATGATAAACGCCAAACCATCATCGATATCAGGAGCCCCAACTAGTAAGTCATCGAAACCATCACCATTAAAGTCGCCAGCAGAGCTCACGGAAAAACCTATAGAATGGTAATCATCTCCACTACTATTGATGGTAAAACCATTTGTGCCATCAAGTTCCGACAGGCTAAAGCTACTTTCCCAGTCCCCGCCATGACCGTACACAACGAATGCCGCACCATCGGTCATACCAGAATAGTGTGAGGAACCAATAACAAAGTCATCGAAGCCGTCCCCGTTAAGATCACCAATACCTGAAACAGCACCACCTATTTCCGAAACAGATGGTGTTTCAGAACCGGAAACAATCGTGGTGCCTTGGCCTGCTGATAAAGCATTTAGATCCAGAAACGATTCTGTTTGATTCGCAGAACCAAATACCAAGGTCGCTTCACCAGAGAAATTAGCACTCAGATCACCGATCAGCAGATCATCCAAGCCATCTCCGTTTACATCCCCAACACCGGTAACAGAACTCCCCGAAGCGCTATCATTGGTGTATTCGCCGATCATGACAAAGCCTTGTGTAATATCCAGTGCTGACACATCAATCACAGCATCCCAAGTACCCGCCTGCCCATAGATCAAGGCGCTCGACATACGCTGTATTTCACCCACGCTGCTGTCATTAGCTACAGGCAGTGACACTAATAGGTCATCAATACCATCACCATTGAAATCGCCGACAGAGCTTATACTTTGGCCGAGAGCATAACTAATAGCCTCACCTTCACCAGTCACATCAGGAAGATCCAATAGCTGGTCAGAGAAAGCCAAGGAAGGAATTTCCTCGCGACTGATCATGCCTACGGCTTTCCACCCACCACCACTGGAACCGGTACCCGAATCTGGGTCGGGGTCGGGGTCGGGGTCAGGTTCTGGCTCCGGTTCTGGTTCTGGTTCTGGTTCTGGTTCTGGTAATTCATCGAAAGCGAGTACAAAACCAGTATTGCCATCAAATAAACCTAGTTCAGCAATCTCTGTTGTGATACCCGGTACTGCATAACCGAGCTCATCACTTACTGTTGTTATACTCGGCAATGTAAAATTTTCTGAGAGGTGAGAACCACCAAAGAGGACAAATATTTCCGAGCCTATCGGGGAAGAAGATGAAGGAGAGCTAAATGCGACATCAGAAATGCCATCACCGTTTAAGTCGCCAACGTAACTAATACTGGTACCTTCAAGCATCGTAGCATCAGGTGCTCTTAGGGTAATACCATTCTCAGCATCGAGGTTTTGTAAATCAAGACCCGCGCTAGGGGTGTTCAAGGTTATCTCAACATCAGCACCGACAATCGACCATGTATCTTCAACCGAAGTCAGATTTAAGTTCAGTGTTTGCACACCGCCGAACGCGCCTTCAATCAGAGGAATTCTAATTTCTGCAGTGTCTTGATCTTCAAGGAACAACAACGCACTGAATACAGACTCATAGTCTTCACCGGCCAAAGCTGTTCCATCATTGGTTTGGTAAATAACCTGGGAAGTCGTTGATAGATCACCTTCACGTGTAACAGTTATCAGAATCTCATTGGTGCTGTAATCAATATCGGTGACCTCAGCAATTATAAAACCACTCAGGTCCAGCTCCTGCTCAATTAGATCTGACAAGCCAACACTGTAGTCTATTTGAGCAGAGTCCTCATTTTGCAACTGAAAAAGAAGAAACTCTAGGCTATTCACAATAGTATCTGCCTCAGAGGCATCAGATCCAATCTGTGATAACCATTGTCGAACAATATCAGCATCACTATCGCCACTATAAAGTTCAGCGTAGTTCACATCTGACATACGAGCAGTAAAGGCCTCGGCAGCAGTTAAGCGATTTTGCACCACCAATGCATCATCATTTTGAGCGCCATTCAAAAGGTCTAAGGCTATACTCTGCAAAGTCACTTCAGGGTTGTTCTCTAACTGGAACACCCAAGCATCAACAATCTCTTGCGATTCGGGATCACGATTAAACAACTGCTGATAAAGCAGGGTAATCATCTCATCAGAAGACAAATTGCCGAAGCGGCTAGTCGCTTCATCAGAATTTGCAAATACATCGATTATGGCAGTGACTTCACCATTCACTCTTTCCAGAATTTCGGCCCAGCCTTCCAAACCTTCAGGATCAGCAGGACGACCGTAATAAGCCAGGTAAATTTTTTGAATGGTCTGATAATGATCAGCTGTTGGCATGAGCAGTCCCTAGCGTATTCCTTATACACTTTAAAATTAAATCAAAGCTAACACTTAGTGCATGCAAGCAGTCGAGTGTTTTCCACACGGATAGTTCTTCCATAGCATAGAAAATATGTGCTTGAAAGTAGATTAGATGAGGAACGTGTTCATTTCAATGATAAGGCTCCAAAATCAGAAGCTTAAGGCCCCTACTCCAGACAGTTGCATAACTTGCCCAGCAGGTATATTTAACTAATTTTGCACAGAAACGCCTTAGTTGAACACCTATTCAAGTTATATTAGAACAAGTTTGAATGCTCCGAAACCCAGCTATCATGCGGGCAAGAAAAAAATTAATACCAAAGTCTAATTTCCATCCATCTGTCGCCTATATTCTGCTAGCCTTTCTAATGAGTATTTTTTTACTGCTTCAACACACTCAAAAAATAAAAAATATTGAATGGCTAAACTGCCATATGACGGAGAATTGTAATGAAACGACTTACCTCAGTAATTGCTACAGGCTTGGCTCTTGGCCTGACATTTACCGCTCAGGCAGGAACACTGGAAGATGTACAAAAGCGCGGAAGTGTATCCTGTGGTGTAAGTACAGGTTTGGCTGGTTTCTCTCAAAAGGATGAAAACGGCAAATGGAGTGGTCTGGATGTTGACGTCTGCCGTGCAGTTGCAGCAGCCGTTCTAGGGGACGCAGAAAAAGTTCAGTATAAGCCTCTGACAGCAAAAGAGCGTTTCACTGCTCTACAGTCTGGTGAAATTGACGTGCTGTCACGTAATACGACATGGACACACACCCGTGACACCTCTCTTGGTTTGAACTTTGCCGGTGTTAACTATTACGACGGTCAAGGCTTCATGGTTTCCAAAGATCTAGGCGTAAAAAGCGCACTGGAACTAGATGGTGCTGCAGTATGTATCCAAGCAGGTACAACAACCGAGCTTAACCTTGCCGACTACTTCCGTTCCAACGGTATCTCCTACAAAGCAATCACATTCGACACTTCCGACCAGACCCGTGCTGGTTTTGAGAGCGGTCGTTGTGACGTACTGACATCTGACCAGTCTCAGCTATACGCTCTCCGTATCGGTCTGAAAGATCCGTCTGCAGCGATGGTACTTCCTGAAGTTATCTCCAAAGAGCCGCTGGGTCCTGTAGTTCGCCAAGGTGATGATGCATGGTTCAACATCGTTCGTTGGTCGCTGATGGCAATGGTTGAAGCAGAATTCCTGGGTATCAACAGCAGTTCTGTAGATACAGCAAAAGCAGAAGGCACTCCTTCTCAGAAACGTCTGATGGGTTCTGAGGGTGATGCTGGCCAAAAATTGGGCATCTCTGCTGACTGGGGTTACAACATTGTTAAACAGGTAGGTAACTACTCTGAAAGCTTTGAGCGTAATGTCGGCCAAGGCTCCCCATTGAAGATCGCACGCGGTCTCAACGCCCAGTGGAATCAGGGCGGTATTATGTACTCTTCTCCAGTTCGTTAAGAAGATACAACAGAGGGGCATTTAATGCCCCTCTGTCATTTTTAGCATCCCTCGGATAAGTAGTGAAATATGTCTGATAAGCCCCAGGTGAAATCTTCACCCTCCTTTTTCAACAACCCCAGAAACCGCTCGATAATCTATCAGGTTCTGTTACTTCTCGGTCTGGGTTATTTCTTCTACGGTATTGTCAGTAACACGCTGGCAAATATGGAAGCCCGTGGAATCAAAAGTGGCTACGATTTCCTGTCCACCACCGCAGGTTTTGATATCCTGATGTCGCTTATACCCTATGATGCGACACACACCTACGGCAGAACATTTATCGTTGGATTACTTAACACGATTCTGGTTTCAACCATCGGTATTATTCTGGCTACAATCATTGGCTTTATTATGGGGGTAGCACATTTCTCTCATAACCTATTAATTCGCAAAATTGCTGTAGCCTACGTAGAAACATTCCGAAACATTCCACTCCTGCTACAGGTTTTTTTCTGGTATTTCGCAGTGTTGGCAGCTTTGCCGAGCGCTCGTCAAAGCCTGAGCTTGGGAGAAGCTATCTTTCTAAATGTCAGGGGACTTTATCTTCCTGGCCTGATTCCGGAAAACGGTGCAACTCTGGTTTATGCCGCAATAATTGCAGCCATTGCATCTGTATTTTTCCTAAAAAACTGGGCGAAAAAACGTCAAGACCGAACTGGACAACAATACCCGGTTCTCAGCACCAGCTTGGCTATTCTATTTGGCGTTCCATTCATGGCGCTGGTCCTAACAGGTTTTCCTTTTGTCTTCGATTTCCCAGAACTTAAGGGTTTTAACTTCCGCGGGGGCATTACCGTAATCCCTGAGCTTATGGCCCTTGCAATTGCGCTATCGATTTATACCGGAGCGTTTATCGCTGAAGCAGTACGAGCAGGTATTCAAGCAGTACCTCATGGTCAGACTGAAGCAGCCCGCAGCCTGGGTTTGAAAGAAAGCCGAATTATGCAACTGATCATCGTTCCTCAGGCGATGCGGGTTATCGTTCCCCTGCTAAACAGTGAGTACCAGAGCTTAGTTAAGAACTCGACACTGGCAACCGCTATAGGTTATCCAGACCTTTTCACTGTTTTTGTTGGTACCACTCTTAACCAAACCGGACAAGCCATTGAGATTGTATTCATGACCATGGCGGTTTACTTCGTGGTGAATATGACCATTTCATTTGTAATGAACCGGTTTAACGCCAGCGTTTCATTGGTTGAAAGGTAAAGGAGTCGATCATGAGAGAATTTAAACCTTTACCAAGTCAGCCCGCACCAGTGGAGACTGTTGGCCCCATCCGCTGGGTTAAAGATAATTTCTTTTCCTCCATTGGAAATTCCCTTGCCACTCTTTTGATTTTGGCGCTTTTGGCTACGATTCTGCCGCCCACGTTAGACTGGATATTCTTCTCCGCAAACTGGAGCGGAACGACCCAGGCAGACTGTACTAAAGAGGGTGCATGCTGGGTATTTGTGATGGCCTGGTCTAAGCAATTCTTCTATGGCAGCTATCCTGCAGAAGAGCTTTGGCGGATCAACCTCTGCCTGATAGCTCTGGTAGCTGTAATCGCCTCTTCATACCTGCTACATAAAGATCTGCGTAACAAAGTTGCGATCCCTCTTTTCCTATTACTACCATTTATCAGCATTCTGATTCTGGATGGTAGCTGGATCGGTTTAACGCCTGTTTCCACTGATTACTGGGGCGGTTTTTCACTCAACGTTCTGTTGGCAGCCGCGAGTATCATAGTGGCCTTCCCGCTCAGTTTCCTCTGGGCATTGGGGCGTCGGTCGGATATGCCATTTATCAAGAGCGTTTGCATTGTCCTGATCGAGTTCTTCCGTGGTGTACCTGTACTCGCCCTGTTCTTTATGGGTTCTGTAATGCTGCCGCTGTTCTTTCCGGAAGGAACCAATGTAGACAAGCTACTCCGTGTATGGATCGTTTTAACCTTGTTTATGGCCGGTTATATGGCAGAAGTATTCCGTGGTGGTTTTCAGGCAGTACCCAAGGGCCAGTATGAAGCTGCGGATTCTCTGGGCTTAAGCTTCTGGCAGAAAACACTGCTGATTATTCTGCCCCAGGTTATCAAGATATCCATGCCAAATATTCTGGCAACCTTTGTCATGCTCTTTAAGAACACAACCTTCCTGTTGATCATCGGCATCTTCGAGATGCTAAGTACAACACAGACCGCCCTGACCAACTCCAACTGGCTCGGCGGCCACGCAACAGAGGGTTATCTGTTTGTAGCGCTGGTGTTCTGGATCTGCTGTTTCAGCATGTCCATGATCAGCTCATCCATTGAACGTAAGCTGGATACCAGCCACAAGAATTAAGAGGAACTCCTTGTGAGTACAGAACAGAATCATAATATCGACAGTAAAGACATCATTGCCATTCAGGATATGAACAAGTGGTATGGTGACTTTCATGTGCTGAAAGACATCAACCTGAATGTTAAGAAAGGTGAGAAAATCGTTATTTGTGGCCCTTCCGGCTCAGGTAAATCCACCATGATCCGTTGTATCAACCGACTGGAAGAGTTTCAGCGTGGTTCCCTAGTGGTGAACGATGTAGAGATGATCGAAGATGTGAAAAACATCGAAGCGATCCGTAAGGAAGTGGGCATGGTGTTCCAGCACTTTAACCTGTTTCCCCATCTGACCATTCTAGAAAACCTGACTCTGGGCCCGATCTGGGTTCAGAAAAAGCCAAAGAAAGAAGCGGAAGCAACCGCGATGAAATATCTGGAACGTGTAAAAATTCCAGATCAGGCCTATAAATTCCCAGGTCAACTCTCCGGTGGTCAGCAGCAGCGAGTAGCTATCGCCCGCTCACTCTGTATGAACCCAGAGATTATGTTATTTGACGAACCTACCTCAGCTCTTGATCCAGAGATGATCAAAGAAGTTCTGGATGTAATGGTTGAACTGGCTGATGAGGGAATGACTATGCTCTGTGTAACCCATGAAATGGGCTTCGCTAAGAAAGTCGCAGACCGGGTTATCTTTATGGATGCCGGTGAGATTGTTGAAGAGAACACTCCGCATGAGATCTTCAATAATCCGCAAACAGACCGTCTACAGCTGTTCCTAAGTCAGATTCTGGAGCACTGATAACACCGTTCCTGCCAAATTAGGCACTGCCCAAATCTGGGCAGTGTTCTATCCTACATAATAAATTCTCTTTCGATATCAGGCAGATATAGCTCAGCCATTTCTGTTCCTTGCTGCAATAAAAAAGAATATATTCGGTAGCTATACCCAAATTAATGAGTACCTCATATGCTCGATGTCTCGGATATTACTCTCCTCAAAACCGTTGCTGAGGAAGGAAGTATTAGTAAAGCCGCTGAGAAACTAAATATGTCTCAGCCGACGTTGAGCAAGAAGATTTCCCGTTTAGAAAAAGTATTGAAGGTTGAGCTGTTCCATCGACAAAGCACGGGGATGAGCCCGACAGCTATTGCTAGTTACTTGATTGATAATGGCGAGCAGCTTCGTGCAAAGTTGGACACTTTATGTCGGCATGTTGAGCTTCTATCTAACCTAGAAGGTGGAACACTAAAGATCGGGGTGAGCCCAATTGTTGAGCAGCTGCTTTTCCCAAAAGTCCTGATGGACTTTGTCGAAGAATCCAACAATGTAGAGATCTCATTTAAGGTGGATCTACCACAAAAACTACCGAGCTTAGTACTTAATGGCGAGATTGATATAGGTATTGGCCCCGCACTGCCTCAAGAACGCTCTTCCGAATTAGTCATCAGAAAGGTTCAAAGTGCACACATTGTCTTTGTAGTCAGAGCCGGTCACCCACTTACTGAAACCAAAGGGACTCTGCCAACCCATGAGCTCAACGATTTCCCGGGGATTGGACCAGGTATGAATAAAGCCATGTCAGAGTTTTTGAAGGAAAATGATGTTCATCTGCCGCTTAACATCACATGCGACAATTACCAGATTGCAAAGTCTGTCGTTTTGACCTCAGATTACTTCACCGGTGGCCCTAGGGAGCTATTTGCTAAAGAGTTGATTTGCGGGGAGCTCGTGCAATTAGATATTGCTGAAGAGATACCCTGGCAATCCTACTGCATAACTCGGCAGGAAACCGAATATGCACCTGCAGTGAAGAAATTCATCCAGGTTCTGAAACAATATTCGGATACATAGCCCAATTCAGCAACGAGAGCTACTCGTATCTCTTTGAAACAAAAAAATTATTCCATTTTTTTATTACCCTTAATAATTTTTGTAAATTCCTTAATACCCAGTAAGCGGCTATTCTATCGATATGTTTTCAAGTGTGTGAGCGATTCCATCTGATACAGCTAGATAAGTGAATCCTTAGAGGTCCGTTAAAGCTTGAGCAATTGGAGGCAAGGGAAGCCATTAGATGACTTTAGCCAGGGTAATAAGATGACTAATTTGAACCACATCTCACCAGATAATTTACAGATAACCTTTCAGACAATGCGTGCCGCATATAATGCGCACCCAGCACCCACTTATGCTGAACGTGTAACTGTACTTAAAGCCCTTAAAGCCTCTGTCATTGAACATGAGCAAGCGATCTACGATGCTTTGAAACAAGATTACGGCTATCGAAGTGAGTTCGATACCCTGATTGCAGATGTGTTGCCAAGTGTCGCTGGCATTAATTACGCGCTTAAAAATCTAAAGAAATGGATGAAACCATCTAAGCGTCATTCAGGTTTAATGCTGTTTCCTTCCTCTGTAAAAGTTCATTACCAGCCTTTAGGTGTGGTAGGCGTTATCACACCTTGGAACTTTCCAGTATTCCTTGCACTCGGACCTGCAATTCAAGCTTTGGCTGCGGGAAATAGAGTGATGATCAAAATGAGTGAGTTCACGCCTAATGCCAATCAAGTGCTACGCGAGATAGTTAAAGATCTTTCTGAGCATATTCAGATTATTGAAGGCGAGGCCGATGTAGGTGTAGCGTTTTCAGCATTGCCGTTTGATCATCTGATTTTTACCGGCTCATCTGCAGTAGGCAAACTTGTTGCAAAATCAGCCGCTGATAATTTAACCCCAATTACGCTAGAGCTCGGCGGGAAATCACCAACTATCATTGATGACCAGATCAGCATGGATATTGCCGTTGATGCGGTGATCTTAGGTAAATCGGTAAATTCTGGGCAGATCTGTGTAGCCCCAGATTATATTTTTGTTCCGGAAGCGAGAGAAAAAAAATTTATCTCTACCTTTATAGAACGATACACTCAGTATCACTTGAACGGTGATAACCAGAATTCACAAACTCATATCGTCACCGAAAGACAATATGATCGTTTAATGGCTTTCCTTGAAGACACCGCAAGCAAAGGCGGTAAAATTCACCCCGTCAAAGCAATTGAATCTGATACTGGAAGACGCGTCTACCCTCACCTGGCCACACAAGTCACTGAGGATATGAGTATTCTAAAAGAGGAAATTTTTGGATCGATCCTACCAGTAATGACTTACAAAAAAATCGAAGAGGTAACTCGGTATATCAACGAGCGCCCAAGACCGCTTGCGTTGTATATCATGTCTAAGGATAACGCCTTGATTGAGTACCTATTGAATAATACACATAGTGGCGGCGTATCAATTAATGACACTGTTATGCATGTAGCAGCAGATGATGCTCCCTTTGGCGGTGTAGGAAATTCAGGTACAGGGCACTATCACGGTTACGAAGGTTTTCAGACTTTTTCTAAAGCAAAAACAGTACTTCGCTCAAGCCCTTGGTTACCCAAAAACAGTTTTATTCTTAAGAACCGTGACTTGGTCTTTAAGATGTTACGTAAGTTCTTCTTGAAGTAACTACTAGTTTGGACGTTTCTAAACAGCGGTTAACGCCTAACTACGGCATATAGTGGTCATATGGGCTAGATCAAATCAGACAGTCATTTACAGATCTAGCCCTAATTCACACTGCTTAATCTATTTCTTCACCGGCTTCATCTTCCTCAACTATTTCAGTTTCAAGCAACGCATCTTTCATCCATAACTGTATAGCCGGATGATTGTATAAGGCATCACAATAAGCCTGACTTTCTTCAGAAACTTCGATCCCATAAGTTCTGAAGCGAAGTGCCACTGGCGCGTACATCACATCAGCAATAGAGAACTCCCCAAATAACCATGGTCCTTGATCAGCATGAGTTTTCCGTAGAGAAGACCAGAGTTGATCAATGCGAGCGATATCCTTCTTGGCTTGCTCTGAAAGTTCAACCCGGCGTTTAGCACGGCAGTTCATTGGCAACTCATTTCTTACGCCAAAAAAACCTGAGTGCATTTCATTACTGACAGAACGAGCCATAGCGCGATCTGCATAATGTTCTGGCCAACCTTTGCCGTTCAGGTAACGCTCGCTCACATACTCACAGATAGCTAGTGAGTCCCAAACGGTAATACCTTCATCAATAAGAACGGGTACCTTATCCGCAGCTTCATGTGCGCTTAAAGAGCTGTAAAAATCTTCCGTGAATAATAAAAGTTTTGTCTCTTTAAACCTTAAATTGAATGCTTCCATCATCAACCAACCACGCAAAGACCAGGAAGAATAATTTTTGTTACCGATGATCAGTTCCATTTCCTAATTCCTTTGAAGTGAATAACTGGAGCTATTTTGCATACTTGCTAAAGCCAGGACTAACGATTAATTTTGATAACACCTATTAGCAGGGCTGATTGTTACGGTCTTTCAACACTAATTAGTGATGCCCTAGGAGAAACAGATGGATTTAGACGCCTTAAGAAGCTTTGTTGCCTTTGTTGATACTGGTAGTTTTACCCGTGCGGCTAAACAGATTCATCGCACACAGGGTGCTATCAGCATGCAGATGAAGAAGCTGGAAGAGGATTTAGGGCACTCTCTGTTTATTAAAGAGGGCCGAAACCTTCTTTTAACCGAAAAAGGCAAAAAGTTGGTCAGTTATGCCCGCAAAATAGTCTCTTTACACGACGAAGCCGTAGGCGAGTTTTCCACACTACAAAACCACAGGCCTTTGACCATTGGCTGCCCCGATGACTATGTCGATTCGGTATTAGCAGACCTTTTGGAAATCATTCACGCTCAACACCCTACTCTGCACTTAAAGGTTTTATGCGATAGCAGCACAAAGTTACGAGAGTATCTCGATAATGGTGATATAGACCTTGCCATACTTACCCGCGCTCCGGATAAAGAAGAAGGTTATATCCTACGTCACGACAAGGGCTTATGGGTGCACGGCGGCTTTCCTGAATTAGCAGAAAGAGAAGCTATCCCTCTGGTTCTCTATGACGAAGATTGCAAATTCCACACAGCGGCAATTGATGGCTTAGATAAGATGGGCAGGCTTCATGACTTGGTCTGCACCAGTTCCAGTTCTGCTACTTTAAAAACACTACTTAAGCGAGGCCTGGGGTTGGGAACTCTTGCTTCATCAAGCCTGACAGAGGGGCTGTACCCAGTAGATAATGAAAACATGCCCCCGCTTCCCGCAGTAGATATTGTGCTAGCCGTTTCTCCTATCCCTCATCCACTATTTGGGGTAACTCAAGCAGTCACTTTAAGTAGCGAGTATTACGCTCAGGATATGAAAATTGCTTAAAGTTGTTGTGCGTACCGGTTGCGTAATATTGCTACACGCTCAACATAAGCCTGAGTTTCTTTGTAAGGAGGAATCCCCTTATAACGACTAACAGCGCCAGGGCCTGCATTATAAGCAGCTGTAGCTAAGGTAATATCACCTGAGAAGTTCTCAAGCAATGCAGCTAGGTATTTAGTGCCACCCTCTATATTCTGCTGAGGGCTGAATGGGTTCGTCACTCCGAGATCTTTAGCTGTTGCAGGCATTAACTGCATTAACCCTTGTGCACCCGCTTTTGATACCGCATCTTTACGGAAAGCGGATTCTGCATGAATCACGGCACGGACCAACGCTTCTTCTACACCATACTTATCAGCCATTGTTTTAACAGTTGAACGATAAGCTTTGGTATTTAAAGGAGTGTTGTACCAATCCACAGTTGAGTTCACGCGGCAGGCATAACAGTCAAAGCGCAACACCTCAAAATTCAGATTAACCGGGCGCTGATCAGAAAAGGCTAAAACACCCTCTTCGTTACGGAATTTATAAACACTCTTGGTAGAGCTTCCGCTCTTATTGGTGAAGTGGATCTGGCGCTGTTTATCCGAGAGATTGGTATATTCAACCCGGCCATCAGGATGAACAATCTTACGGATCTGATCTGAGTAAACGAATCCAGCCTGTAGCATCAGTAAAAGAGCTACTAGCGGAAATAGATAGGAAAGTGGTTTCTTAAAATAGATACCCATAATGGGCAGTGTAGCAGTTTGATTAGAAGGGGACGATTGTAAGTAACTGAAAGGGGACAGATTTAAATCTGCCCCCATAATCGTTTGCTGTAGAGTAGCAGTTAGGTAATTACTGGAACATTACTCTGAACATCAGCATTTTGCGCACGGTCGCGTAGCATATGATCCATCAGAACAATCGCCATCATCGCTTCTGCAATCGGCGTTGCACGGATACCTACACAGGGATCGTGACGCCCCTGAGTAACCACCTCAATCTCTTCACCTTTGTCATTGATACTACGACCTGGTAAACGCAGGCTTGATGTAGGTTTAAGCGCGATATGGGCAATAATATCCTGGCCAGTAGAAATACCACCCAGAACACCACCCGCATGGTTAGACAGGAACCCTTGCGGTGTCATCTCATCACGGTGTTCTGTGCCTTTCTGCTCAACACAAGCAAAGCCATCACCGATCTCTACACCTTTTACTGCATTGATGCTCATCAACGCATGAGCCAGATCTGCATCTAGACGGTCAAAGATAGGCTCACCCAGACCAACTGGAGCACCTGAAGCTACTACACTAATTTTGGCTCCAATAGAGTTACCCTCTTTACGCAAAGCGTCCATGTACTCTTCCATCTGAGGGACAGATTCAGCATCCGGGCTGAAGAAAGGGTTATTTGGCACTTCGTTCCAGTCAAAGTTCTGCTCGTTGATCTTAATAGGACCTAACTGAGACAGATAACCTTTAACCTCAACACCTTTAGAGGCCAGGAATTTCTTGGCAATCGCTCCTGCTGCAACACGCATAGCTGTTTCACGTGCCGATGAACGACCACCACCACGGTAATCACGGAAACCATACTTATGTGTATAAACGTAATCAGCATGTGCTGGGCGGAAAGTTTCCGCGATGTTGGAGTAGTCCTTTGAGCGCTGATCAGTATTTTTGATCAGAAGACCGATTGGCGTACCCGTAGTTTTTCCTTCAAAAACACCTGAAAGGATCTCAACTTCATCCGCCTCACGACGCTGTGTAGTATGGCGTGATGTGCCAGGCTTACGGCGATCCAGATCGATCTGCAGATCTTCTTCAGATATCTCAATACCTGGAGGGCAACCATCAACAATGCAGCCCAACGCTTTACCATGGCTCTCGCCAAATGTGGTTACCGTGAACAGCTTACCGTAACTATTTCCTGACATCGCAGTCTTCCATTCAAACTATCTTAAAAACAGGGGCGTGGATTATATCAAATCTGATCTCTGTATTGGAGAAGATCCTGTGCAGTGATAGCAAATACCCCATTACCACCACGTTCAAACTCCAACCAAATCAGAGGTAGTTGTGGATATTGCTCCATCATATGCACTTCACTGTTACCAATTTCAACCACCAGCAAACCATCTTCGGTCAGATAATCGTTCGCCTGACGAAGAATTTTGCGGGTAATATCCAAACCATCTGGGCCTGAACCCAGTGCCAGTTCAGGCTCATGATCATACTCCTCTGGCATTGAAGCTAAATCAGCCTCATCAACATAAGGAGGGTTGCTAACGATCAGGTCATACTTTCTACCTTCAAGATTGCTAAACAGATCACTCTCTACGGCATGAACACGATCAACCATTTCGTGTTTGTGGATATTGATATTGGAAACCTCAATTGCATCCGCAGAGATATCAGCCAGATCAACTTCAGCCTCTTCAAAAGCGTACGCACAAGCGATACCAATACAGCCACTACCTGTACACAGATCCAGCACCCGTTCCACCGGTCCCTCTCTGAGCCATGGACTGAATTGGTTTTCAATTAGCTCAGCTATCGGAGAACGGGGAATCAGCACGCGTTCATCGACATAAAACGGCAGTTGGCAGAACCAGGACTCACGGGTGATATAGGGCAGAGGCTTACGTTCAACCGCTCTCTGACTGATATATTCCAATACAGTTAATTTTTCTGTATCAGTAAGACGTCCATCAAGCACAGCAGGGTTAACATTCCAGGGCAGATTAACCGCCGCCAGAACCAGCTGAGTAGCCTCATCCCAGGCGTTATCAGTTCCATGACCAAAATATACTTGATGCTTACCGAACTGGCTCATCGCATAGCGAATATAATCACGTAAGCTATGCAGCTGATTTATAACAGAATTATCTGTATTCGCTTGATCACTCATTCAGTCAGAACCGTTTTTTTGCTAAATTTAGGACAGCCATCTTAATAAAACTCTCTCAGGAACACCATGAAAGACCAGAATGACGATCCAGACACAGATTTATCCTTTCTCGATGCGATGCAAGGCGTGACCCGGCACAAGCACGACAAAGCACATCTCAAGCCTTCTGGATCGAAGCTGGACCCGCACAATCAACACTACCGGCGCCAGGCAGCTGTTAAAGAAGAAGATAAGGTAATTGATGGGCTTTCGGATGAAGCCGTAGATCTTATTGAATCTGGAGAAGAGTTACTCTTTGCCAGCCCAGGTGTACAACTTCGTCTGCTCAAGCGCCTGAAACAGGGACATATACCCTGGGAACAAGGTCTGGACCTGCACGGCTATACCGTTGACCAGGCACGCGATCAGCTAAGCAACTTTATTTTCGATGCACGACGTAGAAATAATCGCTGCGTCCTCATAGTTCACGGTAAGTCCCACTCATCAGGAAACCAGCAGGCATTGATCAAATCATATGTAAATGAATGGCTGAAAAGGCTGAATGGGGTTCTGGCCTTCTGTTCAGCTCAAGCTAGGGATGGTGGTTCTGGTGCGCTTTACGTCTTGCTTAAGAGGGATAAATAGATCAATTAATAGGTTCTCCATTTTCCAGAGCTTCAAGTTTATCCCTAGTCGCTAAACGCCCGTATTCGATAGATTCTGCTGCTCGATGGAAATCATAAAAACTGGAAAGGTCTTTTGGGATACGCACGATCAGATCCGGCGGATAACCCGCAATTTTGTATTCAGCTAAACTCGCCTGCATCACTTCAACCGAGTTAAGCAGAATATCCATCCGCCCCCCGATACTCGCCTTTATTTCTTCATCCTCTTCCGACTGCTCACGCTCAACATCAGGCATATGCCACTCATCACTCATTCCACTTCGCTTAAGATACTTATTACTGGGTAATTTAAGGTGGCTGTGACTGGAATCCCCGGTATTTAGATCAACGGCTATAATCAGATCGGCCTGGGCGGCGACCGCAGGAATGATAGGTAACGGATTAAGAACCCCCCCATCTACAAGAACTCGTCCCTCTTTAATAACTGGGGTAAAAAGGCCAGGAACTGCAACTGATGCACGGATAGCCTCAAGTAGTGAACCTTTCTGATACCAGACCTCTTTCTGATGGGCAATATCAGCAGCAACAGCCGTATAGTCAATATCCAGATCTTCGATATTGGGGGAGCCCAGCAACTCTGCTAGCTGAATAAACACCTTATCTCCGCGAATTGCCCCCCGAGACAGAGTAAAATCCAGCAACCTTACAACCCTGACCCAGTTAAGGGTTAACACCCAATCTCTGTATTCAGGGAGCTTACCTGCTGCATACATACCACCTACGAGGGCGCCCATTGAACTGCCCGAGATGGAAACGATTTTATACCCCCGGCGCTCAATCTCTTCGATTGCACCGATATGGGCATACCCCCTTGCACCACCACTTCCGAGCACTAACGAAACTGTCGTCATAGTAAGACTCCAAGCTTTACTATCACTCTTCACTATAGACTATGAGTATTTTGTCTTTAGGTAGGGCTCCCGGTGGAACGAAGGACCCAACAGGATGAACATTGATGCGAGACACGGCGACACCCGCATCAATCAGAACACTTTTAAACTCGGTTAATCGGGTTTCCGATCTCTTCAGTTGTTCCGACCTGGACCCAGCAGCCAAATCAAAAGCCGCTAGCCAAATAGAGGCCGAAGGTGAGGACTCAAGATAATTAATAATCATCTGAATATCATTATCCGTTTCCTGAATTTCTACACCAGAAACATTTGGCAATTTATCAGTTGCCTCTTCGACCTGCGAAGCTAAAGCATCCACGCGCAGATAAACTCGCTTATTTCCGCGTTTCACTGAATAAAGGGAAAAATAGGTATTATTTAGCTGGTAGCTCGCAAAACTCTGTGTTTTATCAACACCATACAGGCGGAAGTATCGAAAAATACTATTTGCCCATTGGTTACTGCTACCGCAGTCCCGACCTGAACAGAAGAAAAGTTCAGTTGCTCCCTGCTGGGTCAACTGACGCTGAAAATGATTAAATGCCTGTTGAGCTGAGTGGTTTTCTGGAATGCGATAAGTAATCTGTGTTAGTAAACCAGCTAAACGCTTTTCTTTTTCTGTAACAAGAACACCATTAATTTTTTCAAGCCCGCCCAAGACAAGACGGTAGTCTTCATTTTGCTTCTGCTCGTACTGAACAATAAATGAACGAGGAAAACGCTCAAGAGAATCCAGGTCACTTGAATTATGAATATCACTGGCAGCCATCGTCAGACCAGATAGCAGCGTTAAAGATAAAATCCAGAAAAAACGCTTCATTTTTCTCTCCATTAATTGACCCCAACTAATTCCCATGACACTTAATATATTGCTCTCACGCTACACCCAGCTATTTAGAAGAGAAGCTATCTCTTTGGCGCAATGTGGCTCTAAGTGAAGGTGATGCCCTCCCTGCATATCGATCAGTTCAGCGCTAGAAAGTTCACCAACCCAACCATCTATCAAATTTGCTGCCCCATTGCTGGCGCGAATAACCGTGGTTTGTGCTTTTACAGCTTTCAAAAAAGCTCTTATCTGATCCGGGCTAAAACGCACCAGCGAAGGCATCAATAAACGAGGATCATTACTCCAAATATATCCGTCATCTGTTTTAGCTAGGCCCCTCTCCAGCAATCTCTCTGCTGCCTCTCGACTTACTGGCCAGCGCCCATTCATCCGGGCAGAAACTGCATCTTCCTTTGTTTTATAAGGCTTGAGATTTCGGGACCCCATTTTCTCCCTTTTAACTATAGCGTCTGAAAGGAGCTCAGGCAGCGAATCAACATCATAAGCAAGTGGAACCAGACCATCGATAGCCATTAAATGCTGTATCCGATCAGGAAATGTCCCGGCAAAGAGCATAGCGATGCTAGCCCCCATTGAGTGACCAACCAAACAGGTCTTATCAATTTTCAGCTGTTCCAATACCTGGTAGAGGTCAGTGACGTTATCCCATATATGGTATGGCATTCCATCTGGGCGATAGGACGATCGCCCATGCCCAATCAGGTCCAGTGAGATCAGTTTGATTCCTTCCAAATGCTTACCTACCGCATAAAAGCTAGCCGCGTTATCCAGCCAGCCATGGAGGGCAATGACAGGTAAACCATCCGGGTCCCCGTATATAACCGCTTTCACACTGTATTCCGGGAGAGTTAGACAAACTTCATGGCAACAGCCCATAGGACTCCTTTTCTAATAGCAACAATCACTTACAGCAACATAGATTTAAGGTAGTATGCTGAAACTGTTCAGCATTTATGATTGGAATTAATTCTATGGGCTTCGCTCTGAAGTTGGAACATGATAGTTCTCTAAAAAAGCCACAAAAGCTTTTTTTTATTCTGTTCGGCATCCTGTTTCTAGTAGCGCCTTTTTACTACCAACCCAACCTGGGTGGCGAAGGACTTTATATTCCCTTCAACAGTACGATCTGGATAGCAGCGGGTTGGATTATCGCAACCGCCAGTTTTATCGTAGTACGTACCGATAAACTTATATTACCCAAGTATTGGTTCGGACTTGCCTTACTCCCCATTGGAACACTGATTACGGGCTATATCGCTGACAACAATAACCCTACAGAGTGGTTGGTTAGGGTTTCTGTAATTATCAGCGGTTACCTTTTTCTAATCGCTTTATTTCAATTTAACCTCACATCTCGGCATATAGAACGAAGTCTCTACCTAATCGTCGCAGCAGGAATAATTCATGCTGGATATGGCTTTCTACAAACGGAAACTAACCTAGACCAGTACGGTCTATTCCCCGTGTCACCAAAGGGACAGCTGATAGGGATATTCCAACAGGTTAATTTACAAGCAAGCTTTATGGCTACACTGCTGATCTTAGTTTTTTACCTTATCAGCCGTCCAACCTTAAGCAGCCTATCCCCTGTAATAAAAATCGCGCTTTTTACTGCTGCTTTTTTAGCAAGTTATACTATCTCTGTTAGCGGTTCTCGTATTGGCCTTTTGGGGGCGATATTGGGATTGTTAATGATGCTATTAGGGCGCTGGAGACAATTAGTATCACCACATGCCCGTACTACGTTTATCATCGCTCTCTTCTGCATGCTGGCTGGAACACTTGTAAATACATCCGGGCTAGAAAAAGCGACCGACAAAGCTGATCGGGCTATTGGAGGGATGGAAAAAGATGTACGCTGGAAAGTATATGATCTTTCATGGCAGCTATATAAAGAAGCGCCACTCTTTGGCCACGGTTTGGGTAGTTTTCAGAAAGTATTTCAGGATAAACGTGCCGAGTACCAGAAAATCGAAGGTAATTCACTCGGGACTAATCCACGTTTTACTCACCCCCATAATGAAATAATTTTTTGGATGGTTGAAGGAGGTATTTTTGCCATTCTAGGCATCATGTGCGCCGCCATCGTTACATTTATGCAGCTTGCTAAGGCGGGATGGCAACGGGGCATAGCTTACGCAGCGCTCCTGATACCTATAGTTCTCCACACCCAGGTAGAGTTACCGTTTTATATCTCCAACACCCACTGGTTCATGTTGTTGTTCTTACTTTTTCTTACACATCAGTTTGGTAAAAAAGAAGTTTCTACGGAGAAACTATCCATCGCAGCGCATAAAAGTATCCCTGTTTTCTTCATCGTTCTATTTACCCTTTCCAGCTGGATACTCGCTCAGTCTCAAGTAGCTAATGCAGGTATAATAAGTTACCTGAAACGAAACCAGAGCCAACCAATATTTATAGTTGAAGGCCTAAAATCACTGTACTTCAGAGGATATTCGGAGTACCTGTATTATCGACGTAACATGTATATTGAGTTGCAACAAGGGAAGACAGAAGCAACTGATATATATATTGAATGGGCAAATGAAGCCTTAAAAACTATGCCATCAACATCAATTTACCAAGATCTGGCCATTGCTTACCATAAGAAAAAGGATTTTGAGCTAAGGGATGCTGTACTACAAGAAGCTCAAATGATGTATAACCGAGACAAATCTTTGCCTGTACTACAAGAAAAGCTGCTAAAGCAGGAAGAGGAGCAACGCCAGAATCTTTCTAATCCGTCACTTAAACAAGGCGCTGATGTTTCCCAAGCCCTGCCGCAGGCCAATCAGCAATAATCTGTGAGAGTTCTCCACATTGAAAAGGATGCGGGAACCTCTCATCGTCACAACAGAGCGCTTCTACCCTAGCGACGATTGGCATATGTGTGACGACAAGTGGGCACCTGCTTTCGACTTGTTCCAGGCTTTGTAAAGCGATGGTTGGGTTACTATCTGGTGTCCACAAATCAGATTCAATAAGATCAGTTACAGATAATATATCTGCGACAATCCGAGCAGTTTGGCAGGTTCGTAGATAGGGGCTGTGAACTATACAATCCACATCGCTTAGCTGATGCGCAAAATGCCTTATATGCTCAGAAACATGTAAACGTCCACGTTCGGTGAGGTTACGCAGCATATCACTCGCTGCAAACGTCTCTGCCTCACCATGCCGCATCAGGAAGAATTTCATACTTCTCCGCGGGGCAGAACAAACTCAACATCAGTGCTTTGCTCGTTCATCATCAACATCTTAACCACATCCTTAACAGGGGCGTGATTGAATACCACTTCATACAGCCCTGCCACCAACGGCATATAAACATCCATTTCAGCGGCTTTTTCACGAACATGTTTAATCGTGTTTACACCCTCAGCAACTTGCCCCAGTGCTGCCACAGCTTCATCTAATGATTTACCTTCACCTAGTGCATGGCCAACACGATAGTTACGGCTTAAAGGGGACATACAAGTTACGATAAGGTCTCCAACTCCGGCAAGACCAATAAATGTCATTGGATTAGCCCCCATACACACTGCAAAGCGGCTCATCTCCGCCAGGCTACGGGTCATAAGCATACTTTTGGTGTTCTCTCCCATACCCAGTGCTGAACTTAGACCTGCAGCAATGGCATAAATATTCTTCAGCGTACCGCCTAGTTCCACACCATAAGTGTCTGAACTGGCGTAAACACGGAAGTATGAGGAGTGCAGAATGCTCTGAACGGATGCCCTAAGGGCATGATCATCGCTGGCAATAACAGTGGCGGTTAACTGGCGTCCCGCCACCTCCTTTGCCAGATTTGGGCCGCTAAGCACACCGACTGGAGATTCAGGCATTTCTTCCCTGAGAATTTCGCTCATCAGGCTGAATGTCTGCGCTTCAATACCTTTTGTTGTGCTGACCAGCATCTGTTCGGGTTTAAGGAAAGGTTTCGCCTGTTGCACCACACTGCGAAACGACTGACTAGGAATAGAAACAAAAACTAGCTCAGCATTGCTGAGTACTTCCTCCAGATTAGTGGATGCCTGAAGATTATCAGACAACGCATAACCCGACAGGTAACGGGTGTTCTCATGGGTCTGATTAATCTGCTCAGCCCGTTCTTGATCTCTCAACCAAAGCCGAACTTCTCGACCGTTCTCTGCCACCATATTGGCGATCACAGTACCAAAACTACCACCACCCAGCACTGCAACTTTACCGATGCCTGACATCACTTAATACCTTAAAACACCTAACAACTCAGATCCGATGAACTCTCAGCTGTTTATTTTGCTGAGTTATCGAGGCTATCCAATATCTTATTTACCCCTTTAAACAGGAGTATTACGATCAGATAGCCTAATCCTGCCAACGCTAAAAAAAGGAGAAGTTGCAGAGGATCTTCAGTTCGCTGATACCCTGCTACCCCTAAGGCAGCAATTACAGCACTGAAGACAACTGCAACAATGTTAGCGATGCGCTTAGTTTTGTGCTTGTCCTGTTCGCTCATCTGTTGTCTCTTCTTCAGTTGACGTCTCTACTGCTGATTCAACTTTTTCCGGTTCCACTTCAGCGGTAGTGGCTGGTTCAACCTGTTCAACCTGTTCAACCTGTTCAACCTGTTCAACCTGTTCAACCTGTTCAACCTGTTCAACCTGTTCAACCTGTTCAACAGATTCTGCCTTAACTTCACCAGGCTTCTTCAATAGTTCAGGATCAGGATGTACACACTCCAGTTTTACACCAGTTTCCGCTTCAATCTCAGGGATCAGGAATGAGTCATCTTCACAGGCAAAGCAGATTGATGTACCCGTGGCACCAGCACGGCCAGTCCGACCTATACGGTGTACATAATCATCCGGATCTTCGGGCAGTTGGTAATTAAACACATGGGTAACACCATCAATATGGATACCACGTCCTGCCACATCTGTAGCCACCAGAACCTGGATTTTTCCACTACGGAAATCCTCAAGTGTACGCACACGTTTCTGCTGAGGAATTTCACCAGACATCAATGCGGCTTTTATTCCATCTTTACACAAACGGTCAGCCAGTCTACGAGTCTCATCACGGCGGTTACCAAATACGATAACCTTCTCCGCATGATCTTTGTCCATGTAGTTACGTAACAGACGGTATTTTTCTTCACCTGAAACCAGGAATACCTGTTGAGTCACATTGTCTGTTGTCTTGATTTCTGGAGCGATCTCAATTTTTACCGCATCCAGTGTCCACTGTTCAGCAAGATTGAGAATGTCCTCAGTAAAGGTTGCGCTGTACAACAGCGTCTGACGATCTGCGCCTTTACGAGGAGTGTTTCTGACAATAGTACGTACATCTGGAATAAAGCCCATACTCAGCATTCGGTCTGCTTCATCCAGAACCAGGACCTCAACATTCCAAAGATCAACATCTTTACGATTTACAAAATCGATCAGACGTCCAGGGGTCG
Organism: Neptuniibacter sp.; assembly: GCF_024231755.1. Lineage (GTDB taxonomy): Bacteria > Pseudomonadota > Gammaproteobacteria > Pseudomonadales > Balneatricaceae > Neptuniibacter. The sequence goes on along the minus strand of NZ_JAAEQH010000291.1, from coordinate 43,268 downwards.
CCACCAAAATATCTACTGGCCTTTTCTTAAGCTTCTGACGCTGCTTATCGTAATCCATACCACCAACCAGGCTCACAACATGCAGGTTGGTAAACTTGGCCAGTGTTTTTGCATCCTCAGCGATCTGTAGTGCCAGCTCACGTGTTGGAGCTACAACCAAAGCGCGAGGTTCACCCAAGCGCAATTTTTCATCCAGAGGATAATCAATCAGGTCAGTGATAATACCCAGCAGGAAAGCTGCTGTTTTACCCGTGCCAGTCTGTGCCTTACCGATAATATCTTTACCGGCCAGCGCTGCAGGAATGGTTTCTGCCTGGATAGCAGTAGAATATTCAAACTTCAGCTCTGCGATTGCACGCATAACGTTATCAGGTAGGTTAAAGTCGTGGAATCTCACTTTGCCTTCAACCTCAGGCACAACAAACTGCTCTGGACTCCAGGTTGTATCTTTGCGATTTGAATAACGACGACGGCGTTGTGGCTTTCGCGAAGAAGATGATCTGTTTTTTGTTGTTTTTTCAGATTTATCCACTTGGGTTTCAGTAGTCAATTCAGTATATCCTAAGAAAAATTTCGCCTGTACGGCGGTAGCGCGGCTAAAAGCTGCTTTCCATAACGACGTGTAATAAAGCGTCGGTCCAATAGTGTGATCTTGCCCTTATCCTGCTCAGTTCTCAACAAGCGTCCTGTTGCCTGTGTTAAACGCATGGAAGCCATAGGGATAACCCACTCCTCAAAAGGGTTCCGACCCTGAGATTCGATCCATTCCGAATAAGTTGCATCAACAGGATCATCCGGCACCCCAAACGGTAATTTAGTCACCACCACATGGGTAAGGTAATCGCCAGGCAGATCAACACCTTCAGCAAAGGACGCAAGGCCGAAAATGATACTCGGCTCATTATTATCAATGCGTTCACGATGCTGTCGTAATATTTCATGTTTGGCTAGGTCACCCTGAACCAAAGTATTTGTCACAATGTTATCAGGCATCTGCTCAAGAACATACCGCATCTGACGCCATGAACTGAATAAGACCAGGCAAGCTTGCTCTGCAGGAAGCAGTTTCTCCAGATAGTCGCTTAACTCCTGATTGTGCAGATCAGGGTTTCCCGGATCTGTTTTCATTGACGGTACAATGAGCTCGGCAGAATTCTGAAAATCAAACGGGCTCAAATGAACAGAGCAAGGACTATCAAAAGGAAGACCAAGATCTGCATAAAGACGATCAAATCTTCCCAGCGCAGTAAGAGTTGCAGAGGTTATAACAGCAGCATAGCAATGCTCCCAAAGATGCTCCTGCAATGTTTCCGCAGCAGAAACCGGACTACTGCGGCACTCAAGGTCTAGCCCCTCTGCACCATCAACCCGGTTGATCCACCGGGCTTTAGGTATACTCCCCTCCCCATCAGGAGTTGAATAGGATCGTGCGAGCCAATACATTGCTTGCATACGGGATAGAAGAATACCCATCTGAGGATACCATTTCTCACCCATCTCCCTTGGCAAGTCAGCAAGTTCACCATCCATCGCTTCTTTCAACAGATCGACTATCTGCTCAAACTTTAATACAACTCGTTCGGCGGCCGTAGCAAAATTATGACAGATCAACTGAAGACTTTCGGGGATCATCCCCTGAGCAAAGCGATATCGGTCACCATACTGGAGCTTATCCTCTAGCAATTGCTGTATTAACAAACTCCACTCCTCAAGAGAACGTTCCATATCTGCAAACGGGTTGGAAAGCTTTTCAACATAATCCCGTAAAACGATATGCTCAGATGCATCATTGAGTAGTTTATTTAAACTTCGGGTCGTCTTAGATAACCAACGTTGTGAGGATTTTAGTCTTAAACTATAGGAGAAATGCCCTGTTGTCTTAGTGCTAAGATGGTGGCCTTCATCGAAAATATAAATTGTGTCGCCGGGCTCTGACAAAATTGCTCCACCACCCAGAGAGAGGTCGGCTAATACCAGATCATGGTTGGCTACAATCAGATCCCATTTATCCAACTCCTGACGAGCCTTGAAAAAAGGACAGATGGAAAAATTACTACAACGACGGTTAGTACATTGCAGATGATCACTGGTACTTAAACGCCAGATGTTCTCAGCCACTGTATCAGGTAAAGCATCACGGTCACCATCCCATTCGCCGGAAGCATATAGACTTAAAAGCTGCTTAACCTCTTCAACATCATCCTTTCCAATTTTCTGCACTGCTTCATCTTCATAGAGTGCGATCTGACCAAGCTCATTTTGTTGCTCAAGAGCCTTTTCTGCGCTTGAGACACAGAAGTATCTCCCTCGACCCTTGGCTAAACCAAAGGTGAGGTTAACACCAGCATCACTAATTAATTGAGGAAGATCTTTAAGAATTAGCTGTTCCTGCAGGGCTACAGTAGCTGTAGAAACGACAACTTTCTTTTTTTTATGCTGGGCTATTGGAACTGCAGCTAGCAGGTAAGCCATAGTTTTACCTGTACCAGTACCAGCTTCGGTGACACAGATATGGTTACCGCCCTCACGATCACCATCATAATTCTGCTCAATTGCAGCAAGAGTACGTGCGACCTCGGCTATCATCATTTTCTGGCCATAGCGCGCTTTAAGGCCACGCTTATCTAGAAAAGTAGAATACGCCTCTTGGATGGTTTTCTTGAGTTGCTTATCTAGCATGTTTGTTTACTAACGGGAATAACCGCCATATGAACCAATGATTGAAATGAATAAACAGATTCTAACAGGCTGAATAGGCTATAAACACAAAAACACTGTATAAAAAAACATTATTTTCTTTACAAACCAAAAATACTGTATAAAAATACAAGTACTGTATAAACAAACAGACATGATCATGAAACTAACAAAACGACAAACAGAAGTACTTGAGTGTATCAAGCGCCATATAGGAGACACCGGTTACCCACCAACCCGTGCTGATATTGCGAAAGACTTAGGGTTTCGATCAGCAAATGCGGCAGAGGAGCATCTCAAAGCACTAGCAAAGAAAGGCGCGATTGAGATTATTCCTGGGACCTCACGGGGCATACGGGTTCCTGAACTGGAAGAGGATCTGGGACTCCCGGTAGTCGGCCAGGTAGCCGCAGGCTCGCCAATCCTGGCGCAAGAACATGTAGAAGATCACTGTACGATCTCATCAGATTTCTTCTACCCGAAGGCGGATTATCTCCTCCGGGTTAAGGGAACAAGCATGAAAAATGTAGGCATCATGGATGGTGACCTACTGGCAGTACATCAATGCCAAACAGCTAAGGATGGAGAAATAGTTGTTGCCCGCCTTGAGGACGAGGTAACAGTGAAACGCTTCAAGAAAGAAGGCAACCTGGTCTACCTGATTGCAGAAAATGAAGAGTTCGAACCAATTGTGGTCGATCTCACAGAACAACCACTTGCAATCGAAGGTTTAGGCGTAGGCGTCATTCGCAGAGGTCACTAACCATGCTAGCACTACAGACAAACTATCAAGCATCTTCAGGTATTATCCGCCGCTCTGCAGCAGCTCATACTGCTACTCGCGAGAAGCATGTAAACCAGCTTGCTGGAACTGTCACTGAAATTGTCGTTCAAGGTGATGATTTCAACATGCCGATGCTGATGCCTTTGCTGGCACAATTGAGCCAGGATAACCGCTGGTTTGTCTGGATTGCTCCCCCGGTCCTATTACCCAAACAACTGCTGATGGAAGCAGGTGTTGATCTGAACAAAGTGATTCTGCTCAACCCTAACAGTAAACACAGCACCTTTGCGCTGGCTAAACAGGCATTAAGCACTGGTACAAGCCATGCTGTAATCTCCTGGCCTGGTTATCTTTCTGATGATGAGCTGAATGATCTCGAATCTGCGGCCAAGCAAGGGCAAAGCCACGGTATTGTTATTCGCCGCCGTCAGCATAGCTAAGAAAGCCTAGAGGTAGATCTCAACCCGCCTGAAAACAAACAGATAGTTAACATTTCCCCCAAAAGTAACAAAGGGCTAAGCAATGCTTAACCCTTTGTTATTTACTCTTACATCTAAACGTCTATGCGCTTGCTCTACATCCAATCAATGAATTGTAGGCTCCGGCTCAAACTCTTCCGACTTTTCATCAGATGACAAATCCAGACCTGAATCAGCAACCATCTGTATACCTGCCGTAAGCATGACGCGTGCGACATCAAAATACTGATCACTTAATTTATCTTTAAGCTCTTCAGAAAAGTTTACCTTTATCATCGGTTCTGTTGATTCACTATCCGCATCCCGAATAGCTAATTCACCATCTTCGAGCTCAATGATCTCGAGAACCATTTCTGGCCTTGTTGCTTCAGACACTTAAATTACCACTCCTGCATGCCTTCACGGAGGCGATTGACCAACTCAGATAACTCACCGAACCATTGCTCGTATTCAGCAACAATCTCTGCGTCTTCAGCGTGATCAGGATTAACCTGTAGCACATGAATTTCAGACACGCTGCTTGTTTCCGACACAGACTGTTTCTTATCCGAACCATGCCAGCACGCCTCATAAGCTGCCACCAATTTATGCAGCCAACCTGTGTCATCGCTTTCTAACATGCTGAGCTGCTTTAATTCAGGACTTTCAACACCGGTTTTCTCCAACTCAGCCGCCAGAGAACGGTAACCTGTCAGTGATTCAGTATCCACATTGTAGCGTTCTGCAATCTCACGAAGAAACGCGTCGTATGCGGAAGTCATATGGAATAACACTGATTCGTTATAAGACTCAATCAGTGCATGTTTATTCCAACTGGTATCATCCTGCACCTGCTTCAACCGATCCAGATGAAGACGGGAAAAACTTAGTTTCTGGTTGGTACGTGCCAGATAGATACAACTCATAATAACCCCAACTATTTCTTAGCTTTCTTGCGGGTCTCTTCTACAACCCAGCTTCCATCCCGATAGAATGCACGCCAACCGGTTGCTTTACCATTGACCTCGGTCATAACGTACTGTTCCTTTGTCTTTCGACTGTAGCGAACAACACTCAAATTACCCTCAGAATCCTGTTTTGGTGCACTGAACAGGAATTCATATTTTGGATCAATCTCACTCTGATGAGGTAACAGCTCTGCAATTTTCGGAGCACGGGTCTCACGATTACGAGGGAACTGACTAGCCGCTAAGAACAGGCCAGATGCGCCATCCCTGAGGATGTATGTATCTTCAACCTTTTCACACTGCAGCTCCGGCATTGGCACCGGATCCATTTTTGGTGGTGCAGGCTCGCCGCTTTTCAGCAATTTGCGGGTATTTTTACACTCGGTACAACCGAAGTACTTACCAAATCGCCCAGTCTTCAACTGCATCTCAGCAGAACACTTATCGCATTCGAGTGTAGGACCGTCATAACCCTTAATACGGTACTCACCCTTCTCAACTTCAAAACCACTACAGTCCGGGTTGTTACCACAGACGTGTAATTTACGTTTCTCATCGATCAGGTAGGAATCCATTGCTGAACCACACAGCGAACAACGATGCTTTTTACGCAAGATACGGGATTCTTCTTCATCATCCCCATCTGCGCTAACCACTTCATCACCTGAAACCAGATTAATAGTGCACTTACAACGTTCTTTAGGAGGCAGGCTATAACCTGAACAACCTAAGAATACCCCAGTGCTTGCCGTTCTGATCATCATATGACGGCCACAGTCAGGGCACTCGATGTCTGTTTCAGTTGGAGAATTCGGACGCATGCCATTGTCTTCGCTCTGCGCTTCTTCCAACTTACTTGAGAATTCAGAGTAGAACTCGTCTAGCAAAGCTTTCCAATCCGCCTTACCTTCAGCAACATCATCCAGACTCTCTTCCATACGTGCAGTAAAGCTGAAATCCATCAGGTCGGAGAAGTTTTCCCCGAGTCGCTCAGTAACGATATCACCCATTTTCTGGGCATAGAAACGACGGTTCTGTACTTCAACATAACCACGGTCCTGAATCGTAGAGATAATCGCTGCGTATGTAGATGGTCGGCCAATACCACGTTTTTCCAATTCTTTAACCAAAGAGGCTTCAGTGAAGCGTGGTGCTGGTTTAGTAAAGTGCTGCTTTGGCAATAAGTCCTGTAGCTCCAACAGATCACCGGCCTTAACATCAGGCAGGATAATATCTTCTTCACCCTTACCTTTAGCTGGCATCACACGGGTGTAACCATCGAACTTAAGAATACGACCCTTTGTTACCAGTTCATAATCACCAGCGGATACAGTGACACGAGTACTCAGGAACTGAGCAGGCGTCATCTGACAAGCCAGGAACTGGCGTCGGATCAATTCATACAAGCGCTCAGCATCACGATCCATGTTTTTTAACGCCGTTGCTTCCACGGTTACATCTGAAGGACGAATCGCTTCATGGGCTTCCTGAGCGCCTTCTTTGCTGCTATAGCTGTTTGGTGTTTCTGGCAAGTACTTACTGCCAAAATGGTCACCGATATATTCACGGCAACTCGCTACTGCCTCAGTACTCAGGTTTGTAGAGTCTGTACGCATGTAGGTGATGTAACCCGCCTCATACAAACGCTGAGCCATCATCATGGTTTTCTTCACACCAAAACCCAGGCGTGTACTGGCAGCCTGCTGCAGAGTAGAGGTAATAAACGGTGCAGAAGGTTTACTCGACGTCGGACGATCTTTACGACTGATTACTTCAAGTGAAGCCGAACGGATCTTCTCAAGATGAGCGGTTGTCTCACTTTCTGAACCTGGACGGAAGGTTTCACCACTTACCCGGTGAACCTGAAGTTGCAAGGCATCTTTAGCCGCTGTCAGAGTCTCAGCTTGTACTTCCCAGAACTCTTCCGGTACAAAGGCACGAATCTCTTTCTCACGCTCAACTACCAGCTTCACAGCTACAGATTGTACTCGCCCTGCAGATAATCCTCGTGCGACCTTCTCCCATAGCAGTGGAGAGATCATATAGCCCACAACACGGTCTAGGAAACGTCGTGCCTGCTGCGCATTTACACGATCCATATCCAACGCTGATGGCTGTTCAAATGCTTCAGTAATCGCTTTTTTGGTAATTTCGTTGAAAACCACCCTGCGATAGCGGTCTTCATCACCACCGATTGCTTCACGTAGGTGCCAGGCAATCGCTTCCCCCTCGCGGTCCAAATCGGTTGCGAGATAGATTTCATCGGCCGTTTTAGCCAAACGTTTCAGTTCATCAACAACTTTTTCTTTACCAGGAAGTACTTCGTAGTATGGATCCCAACCTTTGTCAGGATCGATACCCATCCGACCAATCAGCTGTTCACGAGCCTTTTTCTTTTTGTGCTCAGCTTTCTGATCCGGAGACATCTTCCGGGTTATAGCAGCCTGGCGCGCCCTTTCCTTAGGATCAGATTTTTTGGTGCTGCCACTGGTAGGCAGATCACGAATGTGACCCACGCTTGATTTAACAACATACTGGCTACCCAGATATTTGTTTATCGTCTTAGCTTTAGCTGGTGACTCAACGATAACAAGAGACTTTCCCATAGAGTCCTTCTTTCCTCAGGGCTGACATTTACAATTAAAGAAGCAGACTAAAAAACCGGCTGTATAATTCACAATACAGCACAAAAAACCGTTTGGCTTCTTTATATGGCTACTTAAATACAAATAATTTGGGAGCATATATAAGTGTTGAAAATGCTGGGGTCAAGCAACAATTGTGATAAAACTGTCCGAAAAAGGTCACAATAACTTTACCAATCGCCCCTTTAAGGCCACAATATTCGGTAGTTTTAACAACAGCTTACTTTGCGTCTGCGAGCTTAATATTGAACGATAATATTTTATATGTGGTTTTAATTGCGGTAGTGGGTTTAATCGCCATTACGGTCAATTTCGTCATTACCACACGCGAACAGCAGGAAGAAGCCAAAGACAAACGTCTCACTTGGCTAAAAGGTCAAGCTGAACATATCCTGCAAGCCATCGCAGTCCTGCGTGAAGCTGACTGTAAGCAGGAAATTATCCACAAGATTAATGAGCATGCGACCTCACTTCTGGAAGAAGTTGCAATGCTTGCACCAGACTCCGAACTGTTCCATTCCCTGTCAAAACAGAAAGATACCGCTGATCAAGCTTTTGCATCCCCGAACGTGTTCGACAGCGACCGTTCACTGAAACGTGCTCAGATCTATATCAATTTTGCTGAGAAACTTGTTTTGCAATTGGCCCGAGGAGGAAAAATCACCCTGACTCTGGCCAGAAGTTATCAACAGGAGCTTTACTGGCTGCGCATAACCGTGGTTGCAGACGCCCATCTAGCGCAGGGTGAAAAATTTCTGGAGTCTGAAGATAGCATGACGGCAGTTTCACACTTCCGACATGCTAAAGCATTGCTTGTAAGAGCCAACATCCCGAACCACAATAAAAAATCACGCCTTGATAAGGTGAATGCTTTAATAGAAAAAATTCAGCCTCGTAAACCGCGCTCAATGGGTACTTTGGCTGATTCTATGGATCGATTGCTTTAACCAATAAATTCAAATCTAGGGATTACAGCCCCTTCACGCTCAACTGTCTCAACAAACATATCCAGTGGCCTTACCCAAACTGCGTTCTCTCCGTAGCATTGCTTGTATACCACCAGCCATTCTTCTGTTTCGGAGTGCCTAGCCAGGTGTAAAACCTCGTACTCAGCACCTTTATAATGACGGTAACGGCCTAGTTCTATTGATGTCATTCTACTTAACCTCAAAAAGCCTGTTCCAAAAAACGTTCAAGGAGAGTTTTTAGTTTTTCCAACATATCCTCACCCCCCTCTTCATCCCAATGGATGCCTATGTATGCCGGATTAGATTCAATGGAAAACACCCCTGCAGGTATTTCAGCAATAACATCCCTTAGTATTTCAAGCTGAGCGGGAGACAAAGTTTTTTCACCATGGGACCAGCTCCATCCTTCCGGTAGACCCGTATCTGCTATCGATTCAACACGAAAGATCTGCCAAGCAGCAAAATTGTTTTTTTGCTCGTTGCTCAGCCCAATTCTCAGCAAACGGTAAGCTGTCATATTTCGGGCTTCTGCTTCCATCTCCCCTTTAGCCCGCGGCGCAGTAACCCTCTCAAGCTGAACTTGATAACCTAAATTCTTAGCTTTCATACGTAGAGCAGCTTGATACTTTTGACGTTGAGTAGGCATTACCCACATCATCGAGCCTATAAGTGACATCATGATAAGAATGATGATCATCCACTTCATACAATGAACTCCAAGGTATTTAAGAAAGCAACGAATAGGTCTAAATGTGCTGGTTTCTTTATTGACTGAAATCAGGCCGGAAGTTTAACAGACTAGCCCTCTTCTCGCCCTATGCTAATCTCTAATCAGATACAGTTTATGAAAACCGATGGTCTTCCATCCGGTTATTGTGATTAAGGAAGCAGCATATGAGCAGTTACTCAAAAATTCTTCTCGCTCTGGATCTCTCTGCGGAATCAGAACAGTTAAGGGAAAAGGCGAAAACTATTGCCCAGGCAAATAATGCTGACCTGTATCTCATACATGTCATAGAGCCTCTCAGTTTCGCTTATGGTGGTGACGTACCAATCGACCTAACCGCTATTCAGGAGCAATTGGATGAACATGCCAAAAACAAGTTATCTGCTTACGCGGATAAGTTGGATTATCCAGTGAAACAGCAATTGGTAGTCACAGGGCATACTGAGACAGAGATCCACAGGATTGCTGATGAGATGGATATCGACTTAGTCATTGTCGGGAGTCATGGCCGCCATGGCATAGCCCTGCTTCTTGGCTCAACCGCGAATGGAGTTTTGCATGGTGCGAATTGCGATGTCTTGGCTGTGAGAGTTCGGGAAGAGGATTAACAGCCTAAAAAAGAAGCAGGAGGATTATTCCTCCTGCATCGCTTCCAGTTCAACCCAACGCTCCATTAGCTCTTCAACTAGCTGCTCCTGAGCGTTTAATTGGGCAAGTTTCTCCGCCACTTTTTCGTGATCTTGCTGGTAAAAATCGGCAGCACCTGTTTCTTCTTGCAACGCCTCCAGATCCACTTCAGCCTGCTCCATTTTCTCAGGTAATTCATCCAGTTCCCGCTGCAGCTTATAGCTAAGTTTTTTCTTTTTCCCAGCCTGTTTCTCTTCCTTAGCTTCAAACTTCTCAGGCTGACCAGATTTTTTCTCGATCTTATCAACAGGTTTAACGACTTTAGGTTTCTGCCTTAACCAATCCTGATAGCCACCCACATACTCTCTTAGCTCACCATTACCCTCAAAAGCCAGAGTACTGGTGACAACGTTATCGAGGAAAGAACGGTCATGGCTAACCAGAAGGATCGTCCCATCGAAGTCGAGAATAATCTCTTCCAGCAGCTCTAGAGTTTCAATATCCAGATCGTTGGTTGGCTCATCCAGCACTAGAAGATTGGCAGGCTGGCTGAATAGCTTAGCCAGCAGCACACGGTTGGTTTCACCACCAGACAAAGCCTTAACCGGTGTACGCGCTCTTTCCGGTGCAAACATAAAGTCATTCAGGTAACTGATCAGATGACGCTGACGGCCATTGATACTGATACTCTCGCGACCTTCTGCAATATTATCGATTACTGTTTTTTCCGGATCAATCTGAGCACGAAGCTGATCAAAGTAGGCAACCTTGAGGTTTGTCCCCAGCTTCACGTTGCCCGAATCAGGTTCCTGTTTGCCCAACAATACGCCTAGCAAACTACTTTTACCCGCCCCATTTGGACCAATCAGTCCGACACGATCTCCACGCTGCAGTAGAAAATCAAAATCATGGAACAGCGTCTGACCTGCATAACCGAGGCTGACTCCATTCAGTTCCGCAACCAGTTTTCCGCTGCGTGCTGCTTCTTCCAGAGCAAACTTGGCTTTACCTGATCTTTCGCGACGATCAGCCCGCTCATTGCGCATCTTCTTCAAAGCTCGCACACGCCCTTCATTACGGGTTCTTCGCGCTTTGATCCCCTGCCTTATCCAACGCTCTTCCTGTGCCAGCTTTTTATCAAACTCTGCGTTATGCTTTGCTTCCTCTTCCAGAAGCTTCTGCTTTAACTCCACATACGCTGAGTAACTGCCCGGAAATGAGGTCAATACACCGCGATCAAGCTCAACAATTCGCGTTGCCAATCGATCTACCAGAGCACGGTCATGAGAGATAATCAGCAGCCCACCTTTAAACTCGAGCAGCTGTTGCTCTAACCACTCGATCGTTTCAATATCCAGGTGGTTAGTCGGCTCATCCAGTAATAGAAGATCCGGTTGCTGTACCAGAGCAGCGCCCAAGGCTGCACGCCTGCGCCAGCCCCCTGATAGTTCTGACATCGATTTTTCAGCTGGTAGTTCCAGCTGTTCGATAACCCGTTGAACTCTCTGCTCTAGATGCCAACCATCCACAGCTTCAATCTGGTGCTGCAATTTATCCAGCTTGGCCATATCCACATTGTCAGATCCAGCCATCTCATCATATGCCTGTCGCAACGACCAAATATCTTCAAGTCCAGCGGTAACAACATCACGAACTTTACGCTCATCAGCAGCGGGCATCGCCTGTGGCAACTCAGCAATACGACAGGTTGGTGATACCCAAAACTCCCCACCATCTGCTTTGTGATGCCCCCCTACGACTTTCAATAGCGTAGATTTACCAGCACCGTTTAACCCAACAAGGGCTACCCGCTCACCAGGATCTATCTGAAAATCCACATTATCGAGAAGTGGTTTGGCACCAAAGGCCATAGAGATTTTATCAAGTCTTATCAGAGGCATTTTTGTTCGGCTTTTGATCAGTGAAGGGCGCTATTTTACTGATTTTTCAGTTAACTGCATGAAATTGCTGCATACAGTTGAATTAATATTTAAAAAAAACGGAAAACTGCCGTATAAATAGCTATAAAGCAATAAGGACACCGCTTAGGAACAGAGAATGCATCGCACATTGCAGTTTTTTGCCTTACCCCTGGTTATCGCTACTATTTCGTGTACATCTCAGGCGTTAACTCAAGATTTCACTGAAGAAAGAAAGCTATTCCAAAAAGCAAACTCTTTGCTTGCTAAGAACAAACTCAAAGAGTTTAAGAAAGTTAAAGATAAACTAGGCGACTATCCATTAGTTCCCTATCTAGATTACGCTCAGCACATAGGACATAGAGCCAGCCTGAAACACAGTCAGGTTAATGAGTTCATTTCTGAAAATAAGGATACACCGCTGGCTAATCGTCTGAACCGTACCTGGTTAAACCATCTAGCGAAAAAGCAACGTTGGCCTGAATATCTGACTCATTACGCAAAACATCCGGTTTTGAGCACTCGTTATATCTGTCAGCAACAGGTCGCTCTACTCAACGGGACTCCTAAGCAGAAAAAAAATGCCCTTAACAAAGCTAAAGAGTTATGGATGGTTGGCAATTCTCAACCAAAAGCCTGTGACCCGCTGTTTAAAGCTTGGATGAAGACGGGACACCCAACCTCTGCAGAAGCCCACCAGCGTTTCTGGCTTGCTCTGGACCAGGGCAATACTAAACTGGCCCGTTACATTGATAAAAAGGTAAGCGCTAAACAACACAAGCAACAAACCTCCCTTTTCTGGCAGATATACAATAAGCCTGAAAAAGTAGCGACCAGCTCACTTAAGAAAATCAAAGAAGAGCACCAGGCAACAACGGTAATTCTGAGTTACAAGCGCTGGTACAGACTGCAACCGATTACTGCAACACAATCGTGGGTAAAAAAACGCGACAAAATACTCTCGCAAGAGCAGCAACAAACGGTTACTGAATATATGGGGTTGCGCCTTAACCGCAATTATCACAGCAAGGCAATCCAACTCAGTCACAAGCTCGACCCAACATTCAACTATCCGGCTTTAACGGAAACCCGTATCCGTAATGCGCTGGCTAAACAGGATTGGAAACTGGTCCACACCGCTATTGAGCACCTACCTGAAGAGGAGAAAAAGAAAGCGCAGTGGCAGTACTGGTCAGCAGTATCAGAGAAACATCTTACTCCCAATGAAGACAACGAAGGAAAGTTACATGACGTTGCAACTGATCGAAGTTTCTACGGTTTCCTATCAGCAGAACTGAGCGATAAACCATTTAAGCTTAACGCCAAAAGTAGTGCCAGTTCGCAAGAACAACTGGATGCGTTATTAGAAAAACCTGCTGTTCTTAGAGCACGTGAATTATTCAAGCTAGGCATGCTTACGGAAGCCAATCGTGAATGGAACCTTGCTCAGTCACAAATGAATGATGAAGAAAAGCTCACTGCAGGCTATCTGGCTAAATCATGGGGCTGGCACCTGCAAGCGATTATAAACGCGGCTAAAACTAAACGTTGGGATCATATTGATCTGCGTTTTCCTCATCCTCATGCCGAGTTGTTCTCCCAACACGCCGAGAAAAATAATTTGGACCTGAGCTTTCCGGTTGCTATTGCCCGTCAGGAGAGTGCATTCCTGTTTAACGCCCGCTCCAGAGTTGGAGCGAGCGGCTTGATGCAACTTATGCCTAAGACGGCACTGGAAACAGCCAAAAAGCACAAAGTAAAATATCGTCGACGCTCACAACTTCTGGACCCAGAAACCAACATCACGCTCGGCTCCGCCTATCTCGGTGATATGTTGAAGAAATTCAACAATAACCCAGCCTACGCTGCCGCAGCATACAACGCTGGACCACACAGGGTTAAAAAGTGGCTTAAAGATCGAGGTGATCTGCCACTCGACGTATGGATTGAGACTATTCCATTCAAAGAAACCCGAAACTATGTGCAAAATGTTCTCGCATTCAGGGTGATTTACGACCGCCTGGAAGGCCGTCAGGCTAACCTGCTTACCGAGAAACAGATGCAGCTATTGGCTCTTAACCAGAACAATAAAGCTTCTCTGTAATTTATCAGAACTTTCTAAGGGCCTATTTTTTTAAGGAACTATAGCTTGAGTATTAACTCCCCGGTTTGGATAGATATCGGCGTTAACCTGACCGATAGCAGTTTTGCCAAAGACCGGCATGAAGTGATTGAGCATGCGATTTCCGAAGGTGTAGAAAAACTGATAGTAACCGGCACAACACTGGAAGAGAGCATTCAAGCTGTAGAGCTATGCTCTCAATTCCCTGAGCATCTTTTTTGTACGGTGGGAATTCACCCTCATTATGCAAAAGATCACTCAACCAAGGATTACCGAGATCTCCTATCACTAACAAAGGAAATGAGTGTAGTTGCCTGTGGTGAAACCGGCCTCGATTTTAATCGTAACTTTTCAACGCCAGAGCAACAGATCAGCGCATTTGAACGACAATTAGAACTGGCCCATGAAACAGGGCTACCCTTATTTCTACATGAGAGAGATGCTCATCAGAAACAATTGGAGATGCTTCGCAGTCACAGAGATGATTTCTCAGCGGCTGTTGCTCATTGCTTTACCGGTAGCAAAGAGGAAATGTACAACTATCTTGATCTGGACCTTTACATCGGGATTACTGGTTGGGTATGCGATGAAAGAAGGGGGCAGGAGCTGCAGAAAAGTGTCAAAGACATCCCAACGGAGCGCCTGCTTCTCGAAACTGATGCTCCCTATCTGATTCCGCGGGATATACGCCCAAAACCTAAATCAAGGCGTAACTTACCAGCCTATCTGCCACATATTGCTAATAAGGTAGCTGAATTGCAGAGCAAGCCTATAGAACAGTTAAAAGAAGAGGTGTACGAAAACAGCATTCGTCTGTTTAATCTGACTTAAGTAATAGAGTTAAGAAGGAGTGGTTAGGCTGATTAGAAACTGCTGTAAGGCTTCCTGATCAAAAGGCCAATCAAGCGCTGCTTGCGTTTCGACATCGACAAGCACTGGAATCCGGATCGCATATTGCTCCATCAATTCATCATCTTCAGCAATATCAACCTGGAAAACAGCAAACTGGTTTGGATCTACTACGGAAACAATAACCCCCACTGCCAGCTCACAAAGATGGCAACCCAGAGTTCCCATTAATTCTAGCTCTCTCATATCAATCCTGAAGCCTCAAAAGTCAGAACATAATAGCGATTTTTAGCATCAGCCCCAACCTTATAACCTGTAACAGATCAGCAAATAACCTTTAAATTTGTGTTAGAATGCCTCGCGTAAATACCAGCCACTTGGACAGTAGTAATGAAAAACCAAGTAACACCTAAAAACAATGAAGTACGCTTAGGTGCAGATGAATTCATCGTTTCCAAAACCAATCTGAAAGGTGTAATTACCTACACCAATCGTGTTTTTATGCAGATCGCAGGGTATTCAGAATCTGAACTTATTGGGGTTCAGCACAATATTGTCCGCCACCCTGATATGCCCAGAGGGGTTTTTAAGTTTCTGTGGCAAACACTGCAACAGGAACAAGAGTTTTTCGGCTACGTTAAAAACATGTGCAAAGACGGCTCCTATTATTGGGTCTTTGCCAATGTAACACCAGATTATGATGATCGTGGTAACTTGACCGGTTATTACTCAGTTAGACGTCAGCCAAGCCAGAAGGCAATCAATACGTTAGCCCCGATTTATGCCGAGATGCTTGCCGTAGAGAAAGGCGCAGGCGCCCGAGATGCTGCTGATAGATCCATTGCGTTACTTCAGGAAAAACTGGAAGCGTTAGGCTTAAGCTATTTTGAATTAGTCATGAGCCTGGATCAGGAGTAATCGTTATGAAATTTGGTAAAAATTATCACAACTCCACCAGCAAAGGTGTTCCATTCCTGCGCTCCCGCATGAAGCTGATTATAGCGTTGTGGAATCTGTTGATTATCGCCACCCTCGCAGCCACAGCCATTATCTTTGAACCGGTCTGGTGGCTTCTAGTCCCTGTACTGCTTGCCTGCATACTATCGATTTTTGTATTAAAAACAAATGCTTATGGCATCAATGCTCTTGAACGTATAAACCACACACTGGAAAAAGCTAATTCCGGTGATTTCAGTACACGAATTACATCTGTTGCCGGGCTGGGAGAAGTGGGTAAGGTTGCCTGGGAGCTTAACGACCTTCTGGATCGGGTCGAATCATATTTCAAGGAAGTTGACGCTTGCTTCAGCTATGTTGCCGAAGGCAGGTACGATAGGAAAGCTTTATATAAAGGTATGCCTGGGCGCCTGCGCAAATCGCTTTCTCAAATAAATGTTTCTCTTGAGAAAATGGAAGAAGGGGCAAAATTCCTCGTTTCCAATCAACTTAAATCTGAACTGCATAACCTCAACACGGGTCACTTGATTGAAAACCTGAAGCGCAATCAGGCTGATCTGGTGAAAATCTCTGATGAGATGGAACAGGTAGAATCTATTGCCGCACAAAACGGTGAAGCCGCGGCAAATAGTCAGGTAACAGTTGAGGGAATGAGTAACTCGCTGGAAAGTATCTCCAAGAATATCGCTAGTGTGTCACAAGTTACGCAAGCGCTTGAGAAAGACAGCGCCAAAGTATCTGAATCACTCTCCATCATTACTGACATTGCAGATCAGACAAGTCTTCTTGCACTGAATGCGGCGATAGAAGCAGCACGCGCAGGCGAGCAGGGACGAGGCTTTGCAGTGGTAGCAGATGAAGTTAAAGCTTTATCAAACAGAACCAAAGAAGCAGCCATTGAAGTAACAGAAACCATCAATAGTTTCAGTGAAAGTGTAACCGAGATGGTCCAGCAGGCAGCAGTTTCAACCGAAGCGGCAGAGAAAATTAGCGAACAAGTACAGCAATTCAGAGAACAGTTTGTTGACATCGCTCGCTCTGCCGAGGATACCCAGCGCTATATATCCTATGCCAAAGACCGCACATTTGGCTCATTGGCCAAAGCCGACCACGTTATCTTCAAGCAAAACGGATACATTGCACTAGATGACTCGCAACACCGGGAACAGGAAGTATCAGCAGTATCAGTCAATCATACTGAATGCCGTCTAGGCAAATGGTATTACGAAGGCTTTGGCGCAGATAGTTTCCAATCCACCCGAGCTTACCCTCAATTAGAGGTCCCTCATGCTGCAGTGCATACTGCCGTACAGAAAGCAGTTGCACTACGTGACGAAAACTGGAAGAAGAACCCTGCAATCCGCCAGGAAATCGTTGCCAATATGAGTAAAGCCGAAGATGAAAGTTACAAAATACTGCAATATATCGATGACATGATAGAAGAACGGCATAAGCTATAAAGCTCATGAGTAAAGCTCGCGAAACTTAAGATTAGCGCTAGAGCGCACTTTTTCGATCCCTTAGTCTTAAAACCTTAGTGTGATCGACCAAGGAATATCTTGATACATTGCGTTGCACAATAATATGCTGATGGACTTTTCTACGCACTTGCAAAAGTATTATTGCAAGCATATGCTGGAAAACCCTTAGTGAGTAACAGATCAAAATCCCGCCTCCATATTGTGACCAAATATGTGAAGCACCTAAAGATGGACGGATGGATATGACAAAGAAAGGCGAATCTATGGAAAACAACAGTAACCTGCTCTCCAACCCGCAAGAGTTTATCGATTACTTAAACTCTGAAACAAAAAAAGTACTGGAGATGTTCTCTGCTTCCGGCGGCGACGATATTTTCACCCAGTTCACCCAATCATGGACTGAATTGGCTAACCGCTCGTGGGAAGACCCTACTGTTTGGATTCGCGCAATTACCGATTACCAGCAGAGCCAGATGAACCTGTGGACTAACCTGCTAACCGGTAAAACGGCAGATTCTGTTGCCGCTCCAGCTCGAGGTGATCGTCGCTTCCAGGCTGAAGAATGGTCTCAGAACCCTGTTTTTGATTACATCAAACAGTCTTACCTTCTGAGCTCCAAGCTACTTCAGGAGATGGCTGCGAATGCTAATCTATCTGACCAAGAGCAGAAGAAGCTTGAGTTCTACACACAGCAGTACATCGACGCGATGTCTCCTACTAACTTCGCTCTGACTAACCCTGAAGTACTGCAACAGGCATTGGAAACTAAAGGCCAGAGCCTGGTTGACGGTCTTAAGAACCTGCTAGGAGATGCGGAGAAAGGTCGCATCTCTATGACTGATGAGTCTGCCTTCATCCTTGGCGAAAACATCGCTACAACTAAAGGTTCCGTTGTATACGAGAACGAAATGTTCCAGTTGATTCAGTACAATCCAACAACTGAAGAAACTTACGCTCGTCCTACAATGATCGTTCCCCCATGCATCAACAAGTTCTACATTCTGGATCTGCAGGAACATAACTCATACGTTAAGTACTGCGTTGATCAGGGCCAGACAACATTCCTGGTTTCCTGGCTGAACCCAACAACTGAACAGGGTTACATCAGCTGGGATGACTATGTAGAGAAAGGTATTCTGAAAGCAACTGAAGTTGTTAAAGATATCACTAGCACTGACAAAGTTAACGCTGTTGCATGGTGTGTAGGTGGTACTTTGCTAGCTTCTTCACTGGCAGTGATGGCTGCTCGTAAAGATACGTCTATAGCTTCAGCTACCTTCTTTACAACACTGCTGGACTTCCAGGATCCAGGTGATCTGTGCGTATTTATCGATGAGCAACAGGTTAAGAAACTGGAAAACAAGGTAACTAATCAGGGTTACCTAAGCGGTCGTGAACTGGCAACATCTTTCAACATGCTACGTTCAAATGACCTGATCTGGTCTTATGTAGTAAACAACTACCTGAAGGGTCAGACTCCGCCTCCATTTGATATCCTGTACTGGAACAGCGACTCTACAAACCTACCAGCAGAAATGTATACCTTCTACATCAACAACATGTACTTGGAAAACAATCTGCGCGAGAAAGATCAACTGACACTTTGTGGCGAGAAGATCGACCTGGGCAAAATCAAAATCCCATGTTACTTCCTGTCTACTATCGAAGATCACATCGCTCCATGGAAAGGCACTTTCGAAGGCACTGATATCCTCAAAGGTAAGAACGAATTCGTTCTGGGTGCAAGCGGACACGTTGCGGGTGTAATCAACCCAGCATCCAAAAACCGTCGTAACTACTGGATCAATGGTGAACAGGGCCAGGGCGCTGACCACTGGCTGGAAACTGCAGAGCGCGAAGAAGGCTCATGGTGGCCTCACTGGGCTGAATGGCTGAAGCGTCGTGCTGGCAAGAAAGTTCCAGCTCCTGCGGCAACTGGTAACGATACTTATAAAGAGATCGAACCAGCTCCAGGTCGCTATGTAGCTGTACGTATCGACTAATTTAGAGCGGTAATAAAAAACGGAGCCTTTTGGCTCCGTTTTTGTTTATAGCTGATCCGCTAACAGTTTAATCTCATCTATAAGTTCTTGGTCTTCTGTAAATGAAGCAAACTTGGCAGCCTTGTCTATTGCCTCTTTCACCCTATCCTTTTCACCTTCTTCAACAAGTCGCTGTGCCATTGAAAACATAATAGACGCTTTATATTCATTGTCTTTAAGCGCCTGCGCCAATCCATAGGCATATTCATAGGTCTCTATAGATTTTTCATTCTCTTCGGTGAAATCAGCCAAGGTCTCCCACAACACGGGATGATCCTTTTTACTTCCCCTATATTTCTCACACAGCTGTTCCAACTGGTCATAGAGCTCGTAGAACTTGGTCTCATTATTCGCTTCAGCAGCATCCATCAACTGTTCTGCTAAAGATTCAACTTCTTTAAAGATTACACTACTCAAGGTATTAACTCTCCAACCAGACTTCTTTTGCCCAGGTCCAGATAGAGGGCCACTCCTCTTCGGTCATATCACCATGCATCCAAAGAAGGATCTCTCCCTCCTGAGTGATACAGTAGTAACCGTCAACGTGTTCACAGATAGGAATATACTCTCTGGGCAACCCAACATCCCAAGCCGTGGCCGCCATTTCAGGAAGGAAGGTGTGTGATTGTGAATCAGTAACAGTTGCAGGCTCAATCGAACCACAGACAATATCACTGACCTCCAGCAGGAACTGCTTGTACTCATCAGGTAGCGAGATAAGAATCTGCTCCTCAATCTCTACAAGATCATCCTCATCGGGTAACTCAAGAGGGACCGGCACATCCAAATTCCTCTCTTGCAGTAACTCAATAACATCTTCCATTTAATGGCTCCACTCCAAACGGCAAAATAACAATTACTTCAACTCAGATATTCTAGCGGAAATTTAGTTCTATACACGCAGTTTAGGGAATCAATGATGAAGCCAAACAGATCTCATAAGATTCCCTAGCCCAAAAACAGAACACTAAAAAATAAGCATATACCCTTACGCACACGCAAATTAACTACAAACCCTCTCACCCAAAAACTAATACTTTAGATCTAATATACTCCAAATTGCTAACGCCTTTGGCTGTATTTCCCAAGACATTAGCGTAGGAATCCGTATAATTCGCGCCAACTGCACTGCAACATGTACAAATTGTCACAATTATTATGTGACCTTTCATTTTGCAGAACATGAAGTCTCTGGAGATAGCCGAGTTAATATTTCTCTCTGCTGTGGCCACAAGCCCCGTCTCCGGTGTCACTTCAAACCCCATAATTACTATTAATATGGCGAAGCTTATATGACCACAAAAACGGTAGACGTATTGCTAGTCGGCGCGGGAGCTATGAGCACAACCTTAGGTGTTATGCTCAAGCAGCTGGATCCATCCCTAAAAATCACTATGATCGAGCGCCTGGATCATGTGGCCAAAGAAAGTACTGACGGTATGAACAATGCCGGCACTGGTCACGCAGCTTATTGCGAGTTGAACTACACGCCTGAACAGGCTGATGGCAGCATCAACTGCAGCAAAGCTTACGCAATCAATGCAGCATTCGAAGTTAGTTTACAGTTCTGGTCTTACCTTGTTCAGCAAGGCGCTCTGCCAGAGCCTGCACAGTTCATTAACCCAGTCCCACATCAGAGCTTTGTTTGGGGTGAGAAAAACGTTAATTTCTTACGCAAACGTTATGAAGCTCTGAGTAAGCATCACCAGTTCGATGTGATGGAATACTCTGAAGATCCAGATGTTATCCGTGAGTGGATGCCATTGATAATGCAGGGGCGTAAAGCGGGTGAAAAAATTGCTGCGACACGCGTACGTTACGGTTCCGATGTAAACTTCGGCTCTCTAGCGCGCAATATGGTCAACTTCCTGGAAAAACAGGATGGCTATGAACTTCTATTAAGCCACGAAGTGAGCAGCTTCTATCAAAATAAAGATAAAAGCTGGGATGTGAGTCTCAAAAACGGCAATGGCGAAAGCGTGACCATCCGCAGCAACTTTGTGTTCCTTGGTGCTGGCGGCGGTGCATTACCACTTCTTCAGAAAACTGGTATCCCTGAAGCTCGAGGCTATGGTGGTTTCCCGGTTAGCGGTCAGTGGTTGGTATGTAAAAACCAGGAAATCGTTGAACAACACGCTTCCAAAGTATACGGAGCAGCTCCTATCGGTGCCCCTCCAATGTCTGTTCCACACCTGGACACCCGCGTAATTGACGGTAAAAAAGCACTTCTGTTTGGTCCATTTGCGGGCTTTACCACCAAGTTCCTCAAGGAAGGTTCTGTAACAGATATGTTCCGAAGCCTTTCTACGGATAACCTGAAGCCAATGCTTCAAGTTGGCGCGACAAGTATGGATCTGACTAAGTATCTGATCAGCGAAGTCATGCAGACACACGGTTCACGTGTAATGTCTCTGAGCAACTTCTACCCGGATGCTAAGGAAGAAGAGTGGGAGATTTCTCACGCGGGTCAACGTGTACAGATCATCAAACAAGATGAAAGTGGTAAAGGTAAGCTAGAGTTCGGTACCGAAGTAATCACTGCCGAAGATGGCAGCCTGGCCGCTCTCCTAGGTGCTTCCCCAGGTGCTTCTACGGCTGTACCAGCAATGCTGAGTATTGTTGAAAAGTGCTTTACTGAGAAACTAGAAACGCCTGAGTGGAAAAGCAAGATCGTCGAGATGATCCCATCTTACGGTCAGGACCTAACCGCTGATGCAGAACTTCTTAAAGAAGTTCGCCAAAACACACTATCTGTATTGGGGCTTGATCCTGAAAAAAAGCCTGAAGAGCAGGCTGAACTAACCAGCCTGCAAAACGACACAGATAACGCAGCGTAATCAATTTACAGAGCATATCTATAAAGCCGGTCACACGACCGGCTTTTTCGTTTTATCCGGACTTGCAGTAAGATGAATGCTCACAAACAATAATCCCGTTTTAATGCAATGTAGATCTGAATGCGGCGCGTGCTGTATTGCCCCAAGTATCAGCAGCCTGAACAAACCTGCAGGTGTCAAATGCCAGTATCTTACTGAGGATTACCGCTGCACGATCTTTGACAGACCTGAGCGTCCTGATGTTTGTGCTCAGTTTCAACCGGAAAAAGAATTCTGCGGAGAAAACAGAGATCAGGCATTACAGATTCTGACCTTTCTGGAATCAGAAACCCTATAATACATGCACAAAAAAACACACCCAAAGGTGTGCTTTTTAAACAGCAATCTGAGAGACAGATTAAACTTTAACGATGTTCTCAGCCTGTGGACCTTTCCGACCCTGAGTGATTGTGAATTCTACTTTCTGGCCTTCTGCCAGACTTTTGAAACCATCACCCTGAATTGCTGAGAAGTGAGCAAAAACGTCTGGGCCGTTTTCCTGCTCAATAAATCCAAAACCTTTTTCGTCGTTAAACCACTTAACTGTACCAGTTGTTGCCATCTTTCATCGTCCTATTTAGACATTAGTAATTTGCCCTGAACCTCGGGACTATCCCTGTGCTCACGACTGTTCTAGCTGAGAAGATATGGAATTACTTATGTAAAATAGAACGCTCAGAAGTGGTAACGTCACTACATAATGCAAGCCGTATTCTTTTCTAGCCATCTGATCATAGCTCTGTTTAACGTTAATTCAATGACAAACCGATGTTTTTTACATGCAAAAGCATCCAACAATAGTCGTAGTTAAGCGATTTTCGATGTTTTTAAACCCCTTTAACCTCAATAAACAATTAAAAATTGTACTCAGAGGTCAAGCCACCTATCCTTACCTGCCCTCTTGACCACAGATATTCACAACAACTAGTAACATCAGAAAATGGAGTAAACCTCTGAAAACGCTTTCTGAAATCAAAGTAATTCTGGCATTAGGCTTACCTATTGCCATTGCCCAGATAGCACAAACCTCAATGGGTTTTGTAGATACTCTGATGGCAGGGCGTTATGACTCTACTGACTTAGCGGCAGTATCCCTGGGTTCCAGCATCTGGCTTCCGGTTTTTATCGCCAGCCAAGGAATCCTGATAGCAACAACCCCTCTAGTTGCGCACTTAGTAGGAGCTGATAGGCCAGAAGAAACTCAGAAAACACTTCATCAAGGCACCATTATCTCTCTGATTCTGACAGTCTTAGCCATGGCACTTCTGCATAACTGCATGCCTATTCTTATGGCAATGAATGTAGAGCCGGAATTGGCCAACCTTACCGATCAATACCTAAAAGCAGTTTCCTGGGGATTTCCGGCCCTACTTTTCTATCAGTTGATACGTAGTTATATAGAGGGGTTTGGTAAAACTCAGCCCGCCATGAAAATCGCTATTCTCGGTTTAATCTGTAACATACCTCTAAATTACGTGCTGATTTATGGAAGATTCGGCTTACCCGAACTGGGCGGAGTGGGTTGCGGATGGGCTACCGCCATTGTTATGTGGATAATGCTGTTTGTTGCTGTTGTTTATATTCTAAAAACGCCCGACTTCAAAGAATTAAAGCCTTTTTCCCGGTGGCAAACTCCGCAACTAACGGCACTGGCGAACTATCTAAAACTAGGCCTGCCGATAGGTGTATCACTGTTGGTAGAAGTAAGTATGTTCTCAGTGATCGCTCTGTTATTGGCCGATCTAGGTGAAATAATGATTGCCTCGCACCAGATTACGCTCAGCTTTACAGGTCTGGTTTTCATGCTCCCCTTGAGCATATCCATGGCCCTGACAATCCGTGTAGGACATCAACTAGGTTATGGCTTGCCACAAGCAGCACGTTTTAGCGCTAAAACAGGCCTGCTTATTACTCTGACCATTGCGATTTTCAGCTCCAGTCTGATGGCGTTGTTTGCTGCTGAGATCGCAGATTTATATACCACCGACACCCGCATTCTTGACATTGCCGCTTCTTTGATACTGATCGCAGCGCTCTTCCAGTTTTCCGATGCTATCCAAATCACCTGTTCCGGGACGTTACGTGGCTATAAGGACACCCTGATTCCCTTACTAATGGTTTTTATTGCCTACTGGCTGATCGGACTGCCCACGGGTTTCGTATTGGGTAAAACAGATATTTTAGTTCCGGCGATGGGTCCTAAAGGGTTCTGGATCGGTTTACTTATTGGGCTAAGCATTGGCGCTATACTGCTATTGTCACGATTACACTGGAAGAGCCGCTAACTTATAACTAATGAAACACCATGACTCGCGCTTAATAAGAAAAACTCTCTGCTTAACCCTGGCGGTTTTCTTGCTCGCCGCATGCAGTAGAGATACTCCTGAGTCGATGATGGATAATTACACCTCTCGACTAAGCAGAGTACTTGAGACAGAGATCCATCATGCCCCCCCCCTCTTCTTCCCCTGTTCCCTCACCGACGCGATAGGCTAATTGAAACTCAAGAGATCCGAGAGGGTTTAATCGATCTACTACAGCTTGAGGAATGCGGAATTCTGCCCCTCATAGCAGAACGCAACAGTTCATTGGGCAAAGTCTATGCCCCATCGCAAAAAATGCTCTATGAGTTAAAGTTTTTTGTACAGATAAGGGATTGCCATACACAACTGCAAAACAAGCCAAGTGCCGACCCAGAGCTACTGTCGTTGATCTCTCAAATCTATCGTATAAAAAAAGATAACCTCGCCGCAGAAATCTGGAACGGGATATACGTATCCAGCGAGGTAGAAGCCAATTTCTCTCGAGGGGAACCGCCACTAGACCGAATTGATGATGGCTCTGCAGCCAATATGTTGAGTAATTTTACGGCAATTGCTCAACTCTCAGAACTGTTAATCGATCAAAATCAATGGGCTTTACCCGATAAAGTTAATAGTATTGAAACTCTCTATGAACCCCTTCATAGAAATCGTTCAGGCGCCAAGGCCCTTAAGTCCATCCTGCTCCTCACCCATAGCATGAACGAAGCCACACAAATCATAGAAACACGGCTAAAAAAACGTGCTTTGTGTTTTAACCAAAAACCTTCCGCAAAAGCACAGATTCTGAAAAATGTGTTTTACAAATTCTATATTGGCGAATTTCAACCCTACCTCGCCCAATCTCACCGTCACGCCAAGAACTGGATTGAGTTAAATAACCTCTTGTTTCTCAACTTTGAGCAAGCTGGTCTGAACGTCCCCAAAGCAATGGAAACTTACCAATTGCTAGTATTGTCAGAAACAGCTGAGGGGAGCTTATGGTTCAGATACCAGTCAGCCCGCAAAAAGCATACTCAAGCATGGCAAAAAATCCTAAAACAATGCAGAATGATGCCGACTAATAGAGACTAGCCCTTAATAGGCCTTGTTATCAGGTGAAGGATTCGACTTTGCAGCGGTCTTCAATGTGTAGAAGTCATAACAGCAGATGCAGCCCCACTCTTCTGGGTGTCCTGTTCGTTATCTCCTGCCTGCTGTTTATTCAAGTTGATGCAGAAAGTGTTCGCCTGAGTAAAGCTGATATTGAAAAGTTGGGGCAAAAGTATGGTGCCAAGGCAAAACGACGTCTGGAAACATGGCAAAAGCTGCTGACCGAGCTCAAAGGCGAAAGCGAAAGAAACAAACTCGAACGCGTAAATAACTTTTTCAACCAGGTGCGGTTTATCGATGACATTAAGCATTGGAAGAAAAAGGATTACTGGGCGACACCAGTAGAGTTCCTGATAACCAATGGCGGTGACTGTGAAGACTTTAGTATCGCCAAATATTACACCCTGAAAGAGCTGGGTGTACCCGTAGATAAAATGAACCTGGCCTATGTAAAAGCCCTGCGCCTTAACCAGGCCCATATGGTTCTAACCTATTATAAAAACCCCAAATCAACCCCTTTGGTGTTGGATAACATCAACAAGTCGATCCTACCTGCATCTAAGCGACCTGATCTATTACACGTGTATAGCTTCAATGGTGACAAGCTATGGCTATCTAAAATGGGGCGCAGAACAACATTGGTAGGCACATCCGATAGGTTGAAGCCTTGGGTTAAACTGCAATCAAGAATTGAAAATAAGGACATTAACCTTCGTTAGGTTTAATGATGAGGAGTAAGAGCTATGTCACTGGTTAACCAACTGATTGCTGCGATATTTGCAGTACTGATCGGCCTGGTTTCTGGCACGCTGTATATCATGTCAGAAAGCTCAAGGTCGATTCTGCAAAACCAGCTGGAATCACACGCACAAGACTCAGCAACCCACCTGGGTCTGTATCTTGCCCCTTATATGGCCGATGATGACAGCGCCACAATCGAAACGGCTGTTAATGCGATCTTCGATAGCGGTTTTTACCAACGTATTATCGTTACTAACGCTGATGAAACCGTATTATTTGAAAAACAAACACCTCCTGAAGTTAGCTCAGAAGTACCTGGCTGGTTTCAAAATATGGTGAAAATCACACCACCCTCTATGCACCGTGATATCACTTACCAATGGCGTCAGGTCGGTAAAATCTACGTACAAAGCCGCGCAGGATACGCTTATGAAAAGCTTTGGAAAGGCGCCCAGGACAGTATAATTCTCTTTGTATCCCTCTCTATTGTCTGTCTGCTGGCCATCAGCTCTCTAGTCAGATTCCTTCTAAGGCCGCTTCATCGTGTTGAAGACCAAGCTGTGGCATTAACAGAAAAACGTTATATCGAGCAGGAAAAACTACCTGGTACACGTGAACTTAAACGTGTTGTGGAAGCAATGAATAACATGGTGCGCCAGGTAAAAGGGATGTTTGAGGAACAAGCCCGTAATATCGAAGACCTTCGCCGTAGCGCATATCAAGATGGATTAACTGGACTGGCTAACCAACGCGCTACAGAATCCCAGCTCGCCGAACGTCTCGATTACCGTAAAGATTTTGGGCGTGGAACTTTGTTCAATATCCACCTGCTTAATCTGCAGTCCGTTAACCAGCAGATAGGTATGGATAAAACCAACACTCTCCTTAAATTCTTAGCCAACCGTTTAGAAGAGATGGCCCGCAACGCTGACCAAAGCGTTCTGGGACGAATCACCGGCGCAGACTTTATTCTTCTAACCAATCAGACCGACCTCGATCAACTACAACGTCTGATAGAGATCCTGGACCAAGAGAGCAGAAAACAGCTTTCCCAACTCTCAGAATCTGAAATAACAGTACCGATTATCAGTATTGGTAGCTGCCTGTGTGATGACAGTAGCAATACAAAACAACTGCTGTCACAGGCTCGTTTAGCGGCAGATGAAGCAGAATCTCAGCAAGAGCTCTGGAAACAGTTTGATCTTGATAAGCAGAGCATAAGCCAGCCCGTTGGTTCTGACTGGAAACAGCATGTCGCTCAAGCTATCAATCAACGGAAAATATTCCTGCAGATACAGAGCGTCTTTAGCAAAAGCCCAAGCTCTATGCCTCTTCAGGATGAGCTGCTTGCACGTATTTTAGACCGTGAAGATAAACCGGCTTCAGCGGGTGAGTTCATCAATGTGGTTAAAGAATTAGGCCTTATCACGGAGATGGACAAAGCTGTTATTGAACTGGCAGTTAATCAGTCGAATGAACGAGCAACGCCGCTGACCATCAACCTGAGTCACGAAGCGGTCGCCACTCCTGAGTTCCATAACTGGCTAGTCAACAAACTCCAAAGCGGATCCTTTGCTGGCAAGCTTATGTTCGAAGTAGACGAAACCAGTGTGCTGAATCATATGGAGGAAGTCACCAAATTCCGCAAGGCCTTGCAAAAGCTGGGCATCAGCTTTGGCGTCGACCACTTTGGTGTGCATCCTAGCGGATTCGCCTACCTCTATGGCGTTCAACCAGACTACGTAAAAATTGATGGCTCCCTGATACGGGATATTGATGAAAACGCTGAAGACCGCTTCTTTGTCAGCAGCCTGATCAGTGTGGCCCACAGCCTGGGTATACAAGCCTATGCAGAGCATGTTGAGCGTGAAACTCAATTAACACTGCTGACATCACTCGAAATTGATGGCACTCAGGGTTACTTACACGGAGCACCCAGACCACTGGATGAGTAAGTAAACCTCATCCATAAAAAAACGGCGGATTAACCGCCGTTTTTTATTTAAGAGGAAACTCTTCTATTTTTTAGCAACAAGCATTTCCAGCTTTTTGCTCATGCGTTCTTCGCGCTCCTGCTCTTTACGCTTCTCCTGACGAGCCTTATTGATCTCTTTTAACTTGCCTTTAGCATGATCAGACTCTTCCTTAGTGACCAGCCCAGCAGGCTCGCCATTAATATCAATACGCTCAGCTCCTTCACGTAAAGAACGGTAGTAATTCAGAGAACGTACATAACTTGCTAACGCACGCTTGATCTTATTCTTAGCGACTTTCTCATCGGCAACCAGATCTTCCTGAATACCAATTTTAAGAGGCCTGACATTAGTACGGTCAAAGGTTTTCGGGTATGCCTCCATCAACTGCTGCAACGCAGCCATATTTGCAGCTCGGTTTTTGGATTTCGCCTTTGGCGTTTTGTTAACTACGTCATTCACCTTGTTTGCCTCAAACCGGAATAATTCGTGGCAATATAAACCACATGCCCGAATACCCCAAAGTATTAATCATCTAAAATTATCGTTAAAAGTAACCGCTACCGGCCATCACTCACCCTTACGGATGTAATACCCAAACAGCTCAGCTTCCTCATACTGAGATACCAGCTCATGACCTAAAAAAGAACAGAACTTAGGAATATCCCTCTGAGTAGATGGGTCAGTCGCTAAAATATGCAGCACTTCCCCAGCTTCCATATCTCTCACCCGGTTATGCAACATCATAACCGGCTCCGGGCAATATAGCCCCTGAGCATCAAGAATATGGTCAGCTTTGATATCGATCATTTTTAATCTCTTGCAGAAAGTGGCGTATTGTCTCAAATTACCCATAACAGAAAAAGTGATTTTAGAATGAAATAGACAACAAAAGTCGCATTTATCCAAGATTTGCACCATTCTATAAATCAGGGAACGTTCTTAGGAAGGTAGTTAGAGGGGAGATCACATGATTCGCGTATTAATAGAACGACATATTGCTGAAGATCTTGCGGAACATTACGAAAAAGCCGCACGGGACACCTTGCAGCTGGCCATGCAAGCACACGGATTTATTTCAGGAGAAGCCTTAAGAAATGCGTATGACCCAAATCACAGAGTCGTCATAGCCACGTACCGCACCTTACAGGACTGGCAACGCTGGGCAGGCTCCAGTGAGAGACAGGAGATGATGACATCTATTAACCCAATGCTTGAAACTGAAGAAAAGATAACTATTTTCGAGCACTAAGCTGTTTACTCAATTCACCTGCGTTATCACAAGATACGCAGGTGACAGGTGATCTCTTCACGATCATGATAGAGGTGCTTGGCAGATAACTCGTAAGCTAAACCTTCCTGCATAAACCTTTCAGCAATCAAGTTTAGACAACTGATCACTTCCTGGTAGCGTTGTTTCATAGGTAGTTTCAGATTAAAAATCGCTTCCTGGCACCAACCATTAATTACCCAGTCAGCAGCCATTCCCGCTGTTTTTACAGGCTTATCCACCACATCACACACCATAAGATTGACCTGTTGTTCAGGAACAAACTTATAGGCATCTTCTTGAACATGATTGATCTGACCTGTTTCCATCAGACCTGGGTCCATAGGCCCATTATCCACAGCTGCTACAAACATACTGCGCTGAACCAGCTGCCAGGTCCATCCTCCGGGCGCAGCTCCCAAATCCACAGCTTGAGAACCAAATGCTAATCGCTCGTCCCACTGGGATTTGGGGATAAACCAATGCCAGGCCTCTTCTAATTTGAGGGTAGAGCGACTTGGGGCTGATTTCGGAAATTTCAGTCGAGGAATACCCATTGGCCACGGGGCCGAGTTTTTCGCTGGAATATAGCCAATAAAAACCTCAGAACCAGACAGAGCAAAGAGCATCAATTTGATAGCACTGCTGGCCTTTGCCTTCCTCAGCACAGCTTTCTTTCTTAACTTTTGAGCTAAGGCAGAGGAAAACTTGCGCGCAAATGTAGCTAACTCACGGCCTTCAGTGGTATCAGGGTACTCTACCCATAGATCCGAACACTGAGGGAAACCTATATCGGTGACTACTGCCTCTATTTGAGTGATCCGATCTTCACGTTCCAACTCATTGCAATCACCACAAACCATCCATTGTCGGATAAAAATCAAGGCATGAAAATCAATCTCTTTAACCGCCCTCTCAGCTTCTCCCGGCTGCTGAATATTGAAGCACAGATAACCATCTCCCTGATTTAGGGTGCAGTAGCCATAAATACCTACATTAGCACACTGATCGGTAATCTCTGCGGCAGCTTCTTTTTCAAAGCCCGAACGGCACTGAAGGAGGAGACGATTAAAATAACTCAACTAATCCATTCCTTAATAGTTTTCACCGCATGATCAATATGATCTTGCTGGCTGTAACCGGAAACTTTACGCGGTTTCAAATCATGGTTGCCATCTTCTAACCAGTGAAGATGAACTGAAGGCGACAGATTGTACTCCGATACTTCATTAAAGGAACCCATTGTATCCCGGGTCCCTTGAAAGATATGCAGAGGCTTACTTAAATTCTCTAAATGTTCGGTACGCAGCTTGTTGGGCTTGCCTACTGGGTGAAACGGGTAACCGAAAACGAAACAGGCATCGACATCTTCTGATTCAAGCAGCATAGTCGCTACACGCCCACCCATTGATTTGCCAGCAATATATAAGGGCGTGCCCTCTTTTTTGCTTTCTGAAATCAGTTGCTGCAAATGCGAAAGAAGTACAGGCATTCGGTCCGGCGGACGCTTTTTGCCATCCTCTCTTCTCTTAATCATATATGGGAATTCGAAGCGCACTACTTCCAAACCTATTTCAGCTAACTGTTGTGCTATCACCTCCATAAATTCACTGTCCATTGGAGCACCCGCTCCATGCCCCAAAATAACCCTTCCAAATGTAGGTTTTCCATTAATTAACACAGAGTTAGCTCCATAACAGGCCAGAACTAGGGAAAACCCCAAGTTCAAACTTGACTTAAATCAAAAGAATTTCGAAAAAGAGATGCGAACTTTGGAATAAAACCTAGACCTAAGTCAAAAAAAGCCAGCTTATTCCGAAAAACAATAAATAAAACCATATTTAGAATAAGCAAAAAGACTATATTTTTCAGCAGGTTAAAAACACGGCTAATTATTAAGTAGCAGCATAATTAGACCTATGTCGCAATTTCGCAAGTGCGACAAAATGCCTCATCAAATCGCCTAAACACATTGAAAACGCTCTCCTATTCCAAGATAATTGCCAGCGAAACTCAAAATTTCCATAAATAGCTTGTTGATGAGAGCCTGACATGAGCACAGCAACTGAACACCCCACCTACAATTATAAAGTGGTGCGCCAGTTCGCCATTATGACAGTGATATGGGGTATCGTCGGTATGACCGTCGGTGTCCTGATCGCTGCCCAGTTGGTTTGGCCGGCACTAAACTTTGATACCGCGTGGCTGACCTATGGTCGTCTGCGTCCACTGCACACAAACGCAGTTATCTTTGCATTCGGCGGATGCGCGCTGTTTGCAACTTCATACTACGTTGTACAGCGTACCAGCCAGGTTCGCCTGTTCTCTGACGCTTTAGCATCCTTTACCTTCTGGGGCTGGCAGCTAGTTATCCTGTCTGCAGCGATTACACTGCCTCTGGGTCTGACTTCCTCCAAGGAATATGCTGAGCTGGAATGGCCAATCGACCTGCTGATCACTGTAGTTTGGGTTGCTTACGCAATCGTTTTCCTGGGAACAGTGAAAATGCGTAAGACTTCTCACATCTACGTTGGTAACTGGTTCTACATGGCCTTCATCATTACGGTTGCGGTTCTGCACATCGTAAACAGCATGGCTATCCCTGTTACTCTGTGGAAATCTTACTCTATCTACCCTGGTACTGTTGATGCGATGGTTCAGTGGTGGTACGGACATAACGCGGTAGGTTTCTTCCTGACTGCGGGCTTCCTGGGTATGATGTACTACTTCGTACCAAAACAGGCCGAGCGTCCAATCTACTCTTACCGTCTGTCTGTAGTTCACTTCTGGGCTCTGATCGCGACTTACATGTGGGCTGGTGGTCACCACCTGCACTACTCTGCGCTGCCAGACTGGACTCAGTCTGTAGGCATGGTTATGTCCCTGATCCTGCTGGCTCCATCTTGGGGTGGTATGATCAACGGTATGATGACTCTGTCTGGCGCATGGCACAAACTGCGTACAGACCCTGTTCTACGCTTCCTGGTTGTATCCCTGTCTTTCTACGGTATGTCTACGTTCGAAGGTCCAATGATGTCTATCAAGACAGTAAACGCACTGTCTCACGATACTGACTGGACTGTTGGTCACGTACACGCTGGTGCACTGGGTTGGGTAGCAATGATCTCTATCGGTGCTGTATACCACATGATCCCTCGCCTGTTCGGTAAGGCTCAGATGTACAGCGTTGGCCTGATCAACACTCACTTCTGGCTGGCAACTGTTGGTACTGTACTGTACATCTGCGCGATGTGGGTTAACGGTATCCTGCAGGGTCTGATGTGGCGTGCAGTTAACGAAGACGGCACCCTGACTTACAGCTTCGTAGAAGCTCTGGAAGCATCTCACCCAGGTTACTTCGTACGCTGGTTGGGCGGTGTATTCTTCCTGACAGGTATGGTTCTGATGGCCTACAACACTTGGCAGACTGTTCGTAAAGGCAGCACTGCACCAGAAGCTGATGCTTCTGCACAGGCAGCTTAAGGTCAAAGGAGCAGATAGAAATGATCAAACACGAAACTATTGAAAAGAATATCGGCTTAATGATCCTGCTGATCATCGTTGTGATCAGTGGTGGTGGTCTGGCCGAGATCGTACCTCTGTTCTTCTCGACTTCGACTACTAAGCCGATTGAAGGCCTGCGTACCTACACTCCTCTGGAGTTTGAAGGTCGCGACATCTACATCCGTGAAGGTTGTAACGTATGTCACACTCAGATGATCCGTCCGTTCCGTGCGGAAACTGAGCGTTACGGTCACTTCTCTACCGCTAACGAGCACGTTTTTGAATATCCACACCTGTGGGGTTCTAAGCGTACAGGTCCAGACCTGGCTCGTGTAGGTGGTCGTTACTCCGATGACTGGCAGCGTGCTCACCTGTACGACCCACGTAGTGTTGTACCTGAGTCCAAAATGCCGGCTTACCCTTGGCTGTTCGAAAACAAGCTGACTGGTAAGGACATCGTTAAGAAGATGGAAGCGCAGCAAACACTGGGCGTACCATTCACTGACGAACAGATCGCTGGTGCACAGGATGCTGTACAGGGCAAATACGAGATCGATGCTCTCGTAGCTTACCTGCAGGCTCTGGGCAAAATGCATTCTGAATACACCAACAAGCGGTAAGTAACGCGTGAGTTACGAAGTTTATGGTCCATATATTCCGGTCGTGATGCTTATCACGTTCCTGGCCCTGTTCGCTTGGGTTCTCAATCCAAAGAACAAGGACAAGTATGACGAGGCAGCAAACATGCCTCTTCAGGAACCTGATGACGAACCGGTCGTGAATAGTGAGATCAATAACGGGAGAAAAGATAAATGAGTGATATGAGTTCCTTTTGGAGCGCATGGGTAACAGTGATTACCCTGGCAGTCATCTTCGGTTGTACTTGGCTGCTGCTCGCAACTCGCAAAAGCGAGACACACAAAGAAACCACAGAGGAAACTGTGGGTCACTCTTTCGATGGTATCGAAGAGTATGACAACCCACTGCCTCGCTGGTGGTTCCAGATGTTCATCGCGACTGTAATCTTTGGTCTGGCTTACCTGGCCCTTTACCCAGGTCTGGGTAACTTCCAGGGTCTGCTGGGCTGGTCTTCTCACGGTCAGTGGGAAGAAGAGATGCAGCACGCTGAAGAAACCTACAAGCCAGTTTTCGCTAAGTATGCAGCACTGTCTGTTGAAGACCTGCAGAAATCAGAAAACGAAGGCGGCCTGAAAATGGGTCAGCGTATGTTCGCCAACAACTGCTCCGTATGTCACGGTACAGCAGCTACAGGTGCATACGGCTTCCCTAACCTGGCTGATGCTGATTGGTTGTATGGTGGTGATGCTGCGACAATCAAAGCATCTATCGCTAACGGCCGTAACGGTGCAATGCCTCCTTGGGGCACTGTACTGGGCGAAGAAGGCGTGCGTGACGTAACAAACTACGTACTGTCTCTGAGCGGTGCTGAATCTGATGCTGAAGGCGCTGAGCGCGGTAAAGCACAGTTCGCTGCTCTGTGTACTGCTTGTCACGGTGCTGATGGTAAAGGTCTGCCAATTCTGGGCGCGCCTAACCTGACAGATGATGTTTGGTTGTACGGCGGCTCCTTCGAGAAGGTAGCACACTCTATCCGTAACGGTCGTAACGGTGTAATGCCTGCTCACAAAGATCTGCTGAGCGATGACAAGATTCACCTGATCACTGCTTACGTATACAGCCTGTCCAATAAATAAGGACAAGAGCTAAAAATAAAAAGGCGATATGATGTAGATCATGTCGCCTTTTTTTGTGCTCCTCTATTATAATATTCAAGTTTTCTAATAAACCTTATAGAGCGTAGGGTTTATTAAAAAACAAAGAGTTAAAGACTTAATTTTCACTGGTGAGCAACAGTATGAGTCAGATTCCGGTTAAAGATGTCACTCCGAAGTCAAAAAAGGCACAGGGAGAGAGCTATGACCTGTACGCCAAACGTGAACACATCTACGTAAAGCACTACACAGGTATCTTTAAGAAATTCCGCCAGATAAGTAGTTTCATTATGCTACTTATGTTCTTTGGCTTCTCCTGGATTCCCTGGGATGGCCGTCAGGCGGTACTTTTCGATCTACCAAACAGACAGTTCCATGTCTTTGGTATGACGTTCTGGCCACAGGATTTCATGTTGCTTTCCTGGCTTCTG
Source organism: Neptuniibacter sp. (assembly GCF_024231755.1). GTDB lineage: Bacteria > Pseudomonadota > Gammaproteobacteria > Pseudomonadales > Balneatricaceae > Neptuniibacter. Next base: position 8,083 of record NZ_JAAEQH010000291.1, on the reverse strand, counting down.
ATCATTCTGGCCTTCGCTCTGTTCTTCTTTACTGTATTTGCTGGCCGCCTCTGGTGCGGTTACGCCTGCCCTCAGTTTGTCTGGACCTGGATCTACATCTGGATCGAAAACTTTGCTGAAGGCGACCGTAACGCCCGCATGAAAATGGATAAGCAGAAAGGGTGGACGGCAACAAAAATTCGCAAGAAGGCCGTTAAACACACCCTCTGGGTACTGTTTTCTGTCGCTTCAGCAATTGCTTTTGTTGGTTACTTCACACCAATAAAGGAACTGCTCAACAATATCGCTACATGGAACCTTGGCCCATGGGAAACATGGTGGCTTGGTTTCCTCGCCGTCGCTACTTATGGTAACGCTGGCTGGCTGCGCGAGCAGGTCTGCATCTACATGTGCCCATACGCACGCTTCCAGTCTGTAATGTTTGACCAGGATACGCTTATTATCTCTTACGACGAAAAACGCGGCGAAAACCGTGGTAAGCGTAAGAAAAATGCAGACTACAAAGCTCAGGGCCTGGGTGATTGCATAGACTGTAATGCCTGTGTCCATGTCTGCCCTGTAGGAATTGATATCCGTGATGGCCTGCAATACGAATGTGTTGCCTGCGGTGCCTGTGTTGATGCCTGCGATGATATGATGGAACGTGTAGGTTACGACAAAGGCCTTGTTCGCTACACTACAGAACATCAACTTGAAGGGAACAAAACACACATCCTACGCCCGCGCCTAGTTGGTTATTTTGCCGTACTTTGCGCCATGTTTATCGCTTTTGGCTATACATTACTCAGCCGTGTACCGCTTGAGGTTGATATTCTGCGTGACCGTGGCCAACTCTTTGTTGAAACGTCATCAGGCAAGATAGAAAACGTCTACACCCTGAAAATTGCCAACAAAGAACAGGTTGACCATAAGTACCAGGTATCTATTGTTGGACTTGAAGGTATTGAGTATTTGGGGGACGAGGTTGTTACCGTTAAATCAGGTGAACTGCTTGATCTTCCGATACGCTTGAATATCGAGCCTAAGTATCTAAGTAAATCCAACAACACCATCCACTTCAAGGTACAAGCGGTTGATACACCATCAATACTTGTTGAAGAGGAAAACCGCTTTATCGGCCCTGCACCTAAACGCTGATAACGGTCAAAAACAGCGGGAAGTTTACACCTCCCCCTGTGAGTAACAATGAGTTAGAATAGCTGCCCCGTTTATGCCACTTTCATCCGGCATAAGCATGGCAGCTGTTTTTTTAGGTATTGATGTAATGAGTGATAACGGTAACAACGCAGTAGCACCTTGGTATAAACAACCCTGGTTATGGTTTATTCTGGCACCTTTGATTGTAGTAGTGTTCGTCGGCATGACGCTCCTTTACCTGGCCATTACTACCGCTGACGGACTAGTAACCTCAGACCATTCCCGAGTGGTACGTGGATACGAAGTTGATTCTACTAAATCTCGAGCAGCTGCAGAGATGGGTATAAGCGCAAACCTACAGTTAGATAACCTTACTGGCGATTTGATGCTGCTGTTAAAATCTGACCACAGCGAAAGGCCTGATGAGCTAATTCTGGACATTGCCAGCCCTACTCATAAAAAATATGACCAGACCATTACTTTGAAGAAAGTACCCTCAAGTGAAGCATACACAGGCAGCCTCAAATCGGCACTCCAAGGCAAGCGCAACATAATTTTGGAGCCTGTTGACGGCAGCTGGCGTCTAAGTACTCAGTCTTACCCACCTTATGATCAGAAGACTATTGAGCTGACTCCATCACTTGAGCGTTAAATCAGGGTTAACTTCTGTGCAAGAAACTAGCTCCCAGCCGACTCCGGCATCAAGCGATTGCTTCCATTGCGGACTAACAATACCCGCAGGAAGCAACTATAAAACCATTATCAATGGTGAACCTAAACAAATGTGCTGCCCTGGTTGTCAGGCGGTGGCGCAAACCATTGTTGAGAGTGGGTTAGATAACTACTACAAACATCGCACAGAATCAGCTTATTCCCCTGACATCAGCAGTAAAGATCTATCCGATAACCTGTTGCTGGAATTAGGCCTTTACGATGATGAATCGGTTCAGCAAGGGTTTGTTACCCATGATGAGACAAATAGCAGCGCTGAAGCGATACTGGTCATCGAAGGGATTACCTGTGCGGCCTGCGTTTGGTTACTCGAAAATCATATCAAGAACATTACAGGTGTTGAAAAGGTCAGCGTAAACCTGACAAATCACCGCGCTAGAATCAGCTGGAAAACAGAAGAGTGCAAACTTAGTCATCTTCTGGCCGAGATCTATCGCATCGGCTATCAAGCCCACCCCTACCATCCAGATAAAGAAGAACAACTGCTGGAGCAGGAGAAGAAACGCGCAACCCGCAGACTAGGTGTGGCAGGCATTGGCATGATGCAAACCATGATGATGGCAGTCGCCCTCTATGGTGGAGCTCTGCAAGGCATTGATGATAAGTATGTCACCTTCATCCGCTGGACCAGCATGATAATTGCCACACCCGTTGTGCTCTATTCTGCGCGTCCCTTTATAATTGCGGCCCTACGCGACATTAAAACCCGTCATCTGACCATGGATGTACCTGTATCCATTGCAATCTATGGTGCCTACTTTGCTAGTGTCTGGGCGACCATTACTGACAGTGGTGAAGTCTATTTTGACTCAGTCACCATGTTCACCTTCTTCCTGCTAATCGGTCGTTTTCTGGAGATGGTGGCACGCCACCGTACCGGTCGTGCAGGTAATGCTCTACTTAACTTATTACCCGCAAGTGCGATCAAGATAGTTGATGGTGAAGAACAGCTAATTCCTGCCCAGGACCTTAAAACAGGCGACCGAGTACTGATTAAACCAGGGCACACAATTCCAGCCGATGGTTTAATTATTACTGGTAGCAGCTCTGTTGATGAATCTGCTCTAACCGGTGAATACCTACCTATTCGTAAAGAAACCGACGACCATGTCGTTGGGGGTACGATCAACGTTGAAAACCCAATCACTGTTGAAATCACACAGGTTGGTGGTGATACACAACTATCTGCCATAGTCCGATTACTGGAACGTGCGCAAGAGGAAAAACCGAAAGCGGCTCAACTAGCAGATAAAGTTGCCAGTTATTTTGTTGCAGCGGTTCTTCTAACCGCAAGTGGTGTAGGCTTCGGTTGGTGGATAGTAGAACCGGCCCACGCTTTTTGGATTACCCTGTCTGTCCTTGTGGTGACCTGCCCTTGCGCACTCTCCCTTGCGACACCGACAGCTCTTACCGCTGCCACTGGGACCCTGCGTCAGAACGGATTATTAATCACCCGCGGTCATGTATTGGAGAGTCTAGCCAATGCAACTCACGTTATTTTCGACAAAACAGGAACCCTGACAGAAGGTAATCTGAGCCTACAGGAAGTGGTTCCCCTCTCAAACCTGAACGCTGAACAATGTACTCAGCTAGCAGCTGCACTGGAACAGCACAGTGAACACCCTATTGCCAGAGCTTTCCATGAGCAGTTTGGTGAATTACAAGCAACAGAGATTACGGCTGAGCTTGGTCAGGGCATTCAAGGCAGGTTAGATCAAGTCAAATACCGCATAGGTAAACCAGATTACGCTGCTGCAATCACCTCCTCTTCTGCTCCAGCGCTGCCACAAACCAGTGGTCAGTGGTTACTTCTCTGTAGTGAAGAAAAACCTCTGGCCTGGTTCCGCCTGAACGACCAGATCCGCCGAGAGGCTAAACAAGCAATCGAACAACTACAGCAGCTAGGGCTGACCTGTGAAATGCTAACAGGTGACAACTCCTCTGCCGTTGAAGAAGTAGCAGCTTATCTGGGTATCAACCAGGCCGTATCGGGCGTTTCTCCTGCGGAGAAACTGGAGCATGTAAAACAGCTTCAGGAACAAGGCGCTCAAGTTATTATGGTTGGCGATGGAATCAACGATATCCCCGTGTTAGCCGGTGCTCAGACCTCTGTTGCCATGGGCACAGCCACAGACCTGGCAAAAACCAATGCCGATGGCGTACTGATCAGTCACGACCTACTTCGTCTGGTGGATGGTATCCGCTTATCACGCAAGACTCGGGCCGTTATCCGTCAGAATCTGGGTTGGTCGCTCTGCTACAATCTCTTAGCTCTACCTCTCGCTGCACTTGGTTTTATCGCCCCTTATATGGCAGCTATAGGTATGTCAGCCAGTTCTTTGGTGGTTGTAGGTAACGCCATGAGACTTAACCGTCTGCCAAAACACCGAGCAATCGATAACCAGCAGACAGAAAAGGCCTCAGAAGAGCTCAAAGCTAACTCCGCGCAGTAAAATCAGGTAGAATATCGGCTTCGTTATATAAAGAGCCATCTGTTTCAATGGATATTATTTTCCTGCTTATTCCCATCGCTATAATTCTTGCTGGCTGTGGTATCTGGGCCTTTTTCTGGAGTGTAAACACAGGCCAGTACGAAGATCTGGAAAGCCCTGCGCACAGTATTTTGTACGATGACGACGAAGACCTTATTCCCGATGATGCCAAGGTAACCCCGGAACAGAAAAAAGATGACTGAAGCCCTGGCGCTGCCAACCGCTTTTTTTCTGGGTCTGTTAGGTGGTACACACTGCCTGGGAATGTGTGGAGGTATTGCTGCCACAGTATCGATGAGCAGTCCCGGCGGTAGTAAAGGGTTAGGACTGTTACTGGGTTATAACAGCGGACGGATTATCAGCTACGGCATCGCAGGCGCAATTTTAGGCAGCCTGAGTTGGTTGATCGAAAATCCAACCGTCCAGCTTGCACTTCGCACATTTGCAGGCCTGATGCTAATTTTTATGGGCTTATATATAGCGCAATGGTGGCAAATACTTAGCAAGGTTGAACAGGCAGGCGGCATTGTTTGGAAACAAATCAGCCCCCTTGCCAGTAAGCTGCTACCAGTGAAAACTTTAGGCCAGTCCATATTACTTGGACTTCTGTGGGGCTGGTTACCCTGCGGTTTGGTTTACAGCACACTGATCTGGGCTTCTGCAGCTTCCGACTGGGTGCTAAGTGCAGAATTGATGATCGCCTTTGGTTTAGGAACGCTTCCAGTGATGCTACTCACGGGCGTACTTGCCCAACAGGTTAAACAGATTCTCCAGAAGAGTCTGACAAAACACATATCTGGCAGCGTAATTATTCTGATGGGAATCTACACAATCCCATGGCAGGGCATAATTAGCTAGCTATCCGCAAAGAGCGCGGGTTACATTGAGTGAGGAAAGTTTGCGTGGATAATAATCTGATTAAATGGGATCTAGACCTGATCAAACGTTACGACCTATCTGGTCCGCGTTACACCTCTTATCCAACCGCTGTTCAGTTTGACCCTGAGTTATCCGCTGCCGATCTGGTTAAAACTGGCCAGACCAGCGCAGATTTAAGCGCTCCGTTATCGCTGTATGTACACATTCCATTCTGCGAACATGTTTGCTACTACTGCGCGTGTAACAAAGTGATTACCCGTAGCCGTAAAAAAGCTCAGCCTTATCTCGATACTGTATACAAAGAGATGGCTAAGCTTTCTGAATGGTACAGCAATGATCGTCCTGTAACACAGTTGCACTGGGGCGGTGGTACACCAACATTCATCAGCCATGAACAGATGATCGAGCTGATGGGTGAAATGCGTAAGAATTTTAATCTTCTTGATGATGATAGCGGTGATTACTCGATCGAGATTGATCCACGCGAAGCATCACTGGAAACCATTAAGGTTCTACGTGAGATTGGCTTTAACCGTATCAGCCTCGGCTTGCAGGATATTGATCCTAAAGTTCAGGAAGCTGTTAATCGTGTGCAATCGGTTGAAGAGACTGCCGCAATCCTGGAAGAAGCACGTCGTCTAGGTTTCCGCTCTCTGAACCTGGATCTGATCTACGGCCTACCTCACCAGACACTGGAAGGTTTTAATGCCACACTGGATCGTGTGATTGAGATGAATCCTGATCGCCTGTCAGTATTCAACTATGCGCATCTACCTGATCGTTTCCGTCCACAGCGCCATATTCAGGAAGAAGATCTACCAAGCCCGGAAACTAAACTGGCTATATTGGAATCCACCATCAATAAACTGCTTCAGGCAGGTTATGTCTATATAGGCATGGACCACTTTGCCAAACCAGATGATGAGTTAGCTGTGGCACAACGTACCGGTAACTTACACCGTAATTTCCAGGGTTATACCACACAGTCGGAATGTGATTTAGTGGCAATGGGTGTATCTTCAATCAGCCAAATTGGCTCTGTTTACTATCAGAATGAACATGAAATCTCTGCCTACACTAATGCAGTTGAGAGTAACGATCATGCCATCAAACGCGGTGTGAGCCTGACTCAAGACGATATTATCCGTCGTCATGTGATCACCCAGTTGATTTGCCACTTCGAGCTGGAAAAAGCGGCTGTAGAAAAACGCTTCGATATTAACTTTGACGAATACTTTGCAGAAGCTCAGCAGGAGCTAGAGGCATTCACCGAAGATGGCTTGATTTCACTGGATAGTGAACGGATTGTTGTATCACCTTCAGGCCGATTATTGATCCGCCGAATTTGTATGGCATTTGATGCTTATATACCAAAGGACCAGAATACTCAGCGATTCTCACGGATTATTTAATCCGAAGGGAGCTTCCCGAGTCGATAGAAATACTACATAATCAAACGGTAGCCACTCGATAATAAACACAACAGGATCATATTATGGCTGAAAATAAGGCATCTGAAGGCAAACTTCGCAGTCTGCAGCAGGTAAGCTGTAACACCTGCAGCCTTAGCTCTCTCTGTCTACCAGTCTCTCTGGATATGACTGAGATGGAGCGCCTGGACGATATCATCGAAAAAAGCCGCCCTTTGAAGAAAGGTGAACACCTATTTCATCAAGGCTCTCCTTTCGCCAGTGTCTATGCTATCCGTGCAGGAACCGTTAAAACTTATACCATCACCAACGAGGGTGAAGAGCAGATCACTGGCTTCTATTTCCCGGGTGAACTGGTGGGTATGAGTGGTTTTGATAATAATGAGTATCCCGTTTCAGCTAAGATTCTGGAAACCACCACAGTTTGTGAAATCCCTTTCGAACGCTTAGATGAGCTATCCGGACAATTACCTGAACTGCGTAGACAGCTGTTGCGCACAATGAGTAAAGAGATCCGCGAAGAGCAGCAGATGATGTTACTGCTGTCGAAGAAAAATGCAGAAGAACGTGTTGCCACTTTCCTGGTAAAACTATCTATGCGTTTCAAGCTTCGTGGCTATTCCGAAACCAGCTTCCGCCTATCCATGTCTCGTAATGAGATAGGTAATTATCTGGGTCTGGCCGTTGAAACTGTCAGCCGTATCTTTACCCGCTTCCAGAAAAGCAATCTATTACAGGTTGAAGGCAAGGAAGTGCATATCGATGATCTAGAAAAACTGTACGAGCTATCTGGTGAGAGCATTAGCTCAGAAGATACTGAACAGCTCGCTGCCCAATGCGGAAAGAACGGTTGTTCCTGACTTGAGATAAAACAGCACCGGCGACCTGAGTCGCCGATGCCTGCTAGTTGCACAATTAAGTAGCCATCTCAATGTGTAACCCAACGGTTACATTAAACAGCTAGACCACCAGCAAATCATTGAGCTAAGTCAAAACGTAGCTACCAAGGAGTTTTCAATGTCTTACGACGAATGTTATGTGAAGTCAGTTATTCGTACCATTCCTGACTGGCCTGAGCCGGGCGTTCAATTCCGTGACATTACACCTCTGTTCAAAGACCCTAAAGCACTGCGCATGATCTCTGACGCATTTATTCAGCGTTATATCGACAGTGAAATCACACATATCGCCAGTATTGATGCTCGTGGTTTTCTGATCAGCTCAATTATGTCTTATCACCTGAACATTCCACTGGTGCTGGTGCGTAAAAAGGGTAAATTACCTGGTGAAACCATCCATCAGGAATACAAACTGGAATATGGCACCGCAGCAGTTGAGATGCAGGTGGATGCGGTAACCGAGGGCGACCGGGTACTAGTATTTGATGACCTAATCGCCACTGGTGGAACAATT
>NZ_JAAEQH010000290.1 GCF_024231755.1 Neptuniibacter sp. | reverse complement strand
TTCGGGATTCGGCGAAACGGTTATAGGAATAGAACGACGAGCCTGCGAAAACCAGAAAAATCAGTGCGAAACCGACAAAGTAAATATGTGCTCTTGCATCCTGCATGTATTGGCTCGTTATAAACTAAATGACTTCAGGCTTATCCTACATTTTGTCAGGCTTTTTAGTGTAGCGTGTTTTTCCTTATCTGCGTAGCTTCTAATATTAAAGTTGCACAATTCTCTAGTTAGGAGCCCCGCGATAATAGTGCCAGAGGAAAAGTGATCCAACGCTACGCCAAGGTGACCAGTGTTCAATTATCTCTCTGGATTGTTTCGGGGTTGGCTTTTCCTGCATCCCTTTCAGGCGACCCAGTGCTACCCGCAGGGCGAGATCATCTGCGGGGAAAATATCCGCTCTTTGTAGTGAAAACATCAGATATATTTCGGCACTCCAACGGCCAAAACCACGCAGAGTGGTTATCTGTTCAATCGCTGATTCAGTATCTGCTTTGCTTAGTGCGTCAAAATCTAGTTTTCCATTGATCACCGCCTCAGACAGGCCTTTGGCATATTCTATTTTTCGATAGGAAAGGCCTACTGACCTTAGCTCTTCTGTATCTGTTTGCAGAACTTTTTCTGCACTGGTTTCTACTAATAACTCTTTAACCCGGCCCATGATGGTACGAGCGGCTTCAGTAGAGATCTGTTGGCTGACAATGGTATTTAGAAAGGTTTCAAAACCAACAGGGCGTACCCTTGGGACTGGAGGGCCGATCAGTTTCACTGCTTCAGCGACATCCTCGTCAACACTGCAAAGATGGTTGATGCCAAGTTCGATATTGATTTCATTCATAGCTGTTTCCTATATAGAGACCTGTAAGGCTAACGCGATAGTGGCAGAGGAATCAAAACGGAAAATTTCATCATTCTTGCGCAAGAATCGGGTGGATCAAGAGCGTGGAAGGGGATAGGGTTTGGGGTATCAACATATATTTTGGAAACTGAAATGCCTGAGCATAACACCCACCCTTATGATCAGATTGCTACGGCGATACGCTTCCTTCGGGATAGAGCGAGCGAGCAACCTTCTCTGGCTGAAGTGGCTGAACAGGTGGGCTTGAGTGAATGTCATTTCCAGCGTTTATTCAGTCAGTGGGCTGGTGTCTCTCCTAAACGTTTTCTTCAGTTTCTTACCAAAGAAAGAGCAAAACAGGCCTTGGCAGAGTCAACGTCGGTTTTTCAGGCGACATTGGAAAGCGGGTTATCAGGCCCTGGCCGTCTGCATGACTTGATGGTGAGTTGCGAAGCCATGACTCCGGGAGAGATTAAAGCTCAAGGTGAAGGATTGGAGATCGGTTATGGTGAAGCCTTAACTCCCTTTGGTAGAGCCTTGGTAGCCTGGACCAGCAGAGGTGTCTGTTATTTAGCATTCTTCAGTAACGACGCAACCGCCTACGAACAAGAACTGAAATCTGAGTGGCCCAAAGCGGATTTCAGCAGGGATAATTCAGCTGCCTGTGATCTGATGGAAAGAGTTTTTATTAATACCTCTGCTCAAAAACCTCTTCACCTGTTGCTGAAGGGAACCAACTTTCAGCTTAAGGTTTGGGAAGCGTTGCTAAGAGTCGGTGAGGGGGAATTGGTTTCCTATTCGCAGCTGGCAGCGATGGCAGGATCACCAAAAGCCTCTCGTGCGGTAGGATCTGCAATGGCGGCAAACAAGATAGGTTTTCTGATCCCTTGCCATCGGGTTATTCGTGAAAGCGGTGAGTCAGGTCATTACCGCTGGGAAAGTGAACGTAAACTGGCGATGCAGGGGTGGGAGGCAGCAAAAATGACTTTGGGAAGGTGACCCGGAATATTATTCCGGGTCTGACAACAGCTCAATCACACAACAGTTTTTCCCTTGTTGTTTGGCTTTGTACATTGCTCTGTCTGCTTTCTTGATAAGATTATCAATGCTCAAATCAGGCTTTTCTGTAATAACAATGCAGCCGATGCTGGCAGAAACCGCAATCTGATGTTGGTTAATGGTAAGTGGAGCTGATGCAGCATCCAGTAACCGTTTGGTTAAGCCGTTCAGTTCCTGTTGTGTGGCAAGTTGGTCTACTAAAATAACAAACTCATCGCCACCTATACGGCTAACAATATCCTTCTCCCTCAATAAGTTTGTCATTTTTCGGCTTAAGCGAATTAGGAGTTCATCTCCGATCTCATGCCCATATGAATCGTTGACGGCTTTAAAACCGTCCAGATCTATGAAAAGAATGGAAAAATTGTCAGAAGTGCGTCGTGCAAGGCGTTTACTGATTGTTTTGTGAAGGTATGTTCTGTTGGGGAGACCAGTCAGCACATCATGGTAGGCTTCATATTGCAGACTGTTTTCCTTCTCTTTCTGCTCTGTGATATCTGAGAAAACGCCCACATAGTAGGCGTGTTCACCCTGTTCGTTTGCAACCGCAGAAATGGTTAAGTTTTCGGCAAAAAAATCGCCATTTTTGCCTTTGTTCCATACTTCCCCGTGCCATCTTCCTTCTTGCAGCAAGTGTGACCACATATCATTGTAAAATGCTTCATCATGCATGCCTGACTTCAGGATACGTGGGTTTTCACCAATAACTTCTTCTTGTGTAAAGCCAGTAATGTCGTGGAAAGCTTGGTTTGTTTCTATAATATTCCCTGCAGTGTCGGTGATTATAATACCTTCCTGAGCATGGGAAAAAACACTAGCAGCCCGTTTGAGTTGGGCTTCCTGCTCATATTCGGCAGTGATATCTTTACATACCCCAGTGAGCCTGACCGGATTGTCTTGTTCATCTCGACTACATTCTCCGAGAGCGTAAATCCAGCGTATCTCATTGTTTGGCTTTATAATTCTGAATTTCAGCTCGTGGGGTTCGCCCGTTTGCACAGTTTTTTGCACATCGTCTGCCCACATCTGGAAATCGGATGGATGTACGGAGAGTTTCACCACCTCAAAAGAGCCATCAAAGGTGCCTCTTTCAAACCCCCACATATCAAGCATTTCATCAGACCAGAAAACGTCGTTGGTTCTGATATCCCATTCCCAAACGCCTAAGCCAGAAATTCTTTGGGCAAGATGTACGCGTGCCTGACTATCCTTCAATGCTTTTTCATATGTGATTCTGAGTGTGATGTCGGTAAAGCTAGAGATCACGGCATAAGGGAAATCTTCGTTTTCTTTGAATAGTGGTTGCGCATTAATACTTAGCCAAAGTGTTCTGTCCGGGTATTTAAGGCCCAATATGCGGTTTTGTTGGGCCATTCCTGTGCGGAGTGCAACAATGGATGGTTTTCTCCAGAAACTGAAATACCATTTTCGTTAATTGCTTCCCAGCTTGGGTCAAAACTGGATTTATTAAGCAGTTCCTCTCTTGAAGCTTGTAATATTGATGATGCAGTTTCATTCAGAGCAGTAATCTCCCCCATACTGTTCTGCATCACAATGCCAATGGATACTCCTTCAAAGAGTGTTTTGTACATCTGTTCACTTTCACGGAGCTTCAATTTTTCTTTGTCGAGCTCAGCGGTTTTAGTGATGAGTTCTGATTCGTATCTGTTTCTAGCGGTGACATCAACGATGATGGAGAACAAGCGCTTTTTGCTATCAATCTCAACTGGGCCTGAATGAACTTCTACATCTCTGGTTTCACCGTTAGCTAGCTTGTGCTTAAAACGATAGAAACGTCTGTCTTCCTCCAGAGCAAGTGTCATCTCATCCTGGATTTCGTCTGGAGTATGTGCGTTTATCTCAAAGACCTTCATCTCTAAGAATTCATCATGGCTGTAGCCATAAAAGGAGCATGCGGCATCATTGGCACGTAAAATGTAGCCACTTTCGGCATCAATGAGTAGCTTTATAGCAGTGTTATTATCAAACATCTGTCTATAGAGCTTTTCACTTTCAGAGATTCTTTCGGCTTCTTTTTTTCGTTCTGTTACGTCAAGTACAATGCCAAAGAAGCTTTCAGTTTCCCCTGAGTTATTAAGGATCACCTCTACTTTCTCTTCAACATCAATGACATCTCCTGGTGCCGAGATAATGCGATACTGAAGGTGATAATCTTGCTGTGAAGTTAGAGCTTTATTGAGTGAACTTTCAACAGTCTCTCTGTCGTCGGGGTGCACAAAATTCAAGTACAGCTGCAGAGAGGGGGCGGTTTGGGTTGGAAGCCCTAACAGGATTTTCAATTCATTGGACCACCACCAGTTATCATCTTCACAAGACCATTCCCAGTTGCCTAAGCGGGCGATTGATTGCGCATAATCCAACCGATCTTTTATTTTTTGCAGGTAATTTGATTGCGCGCGGAGTGACTCTGTCTGCTTGTGAACTTCCGCTTTTAGTTTTTTATTAATTAGCCAGAAAGCGAGGATTAGACTGCTCATTATGACAATGATGAGCCCGAGAACTTTGGCGGCAAACATCCCTTGAGAGGATGTGTTTAGGTGTTGTGTGTAACCAATCCCGTCTAGAGATGAGTTTTCATTAGCCCAGCCTAACGCCTTATATGTATCCGCAATCCTAAGCATTCTTGAGATACTAAAATGACCCAGTTCGATAAGATCTGGGCGTATCATTTTGGCTGTTTCCTGAGCTTCAAAAAGAAGGTGCTCTCTGCTTTTTTCGGGGGAAAGATTGGTCAGGATCCAATCTACCATCTCTTCCTGATGTTCAAGGGCATATTTCCAGCCTTTCAGACTGGCACGACGAAAAGCTTCAACCTCAGCAGGGTTTGATTTCAGATAACTTTCTTTAACAAAGAGAAGGTCACCGTAAAAATCAATCCCATAGTTAGAAGGTGAGATGATGTTGATATCAATGCCTTTCTCCCGATAGAGAAAAGGCTGGTCAGTAAGATAAGCGGACATCGCGTCAACGGCTATGTCGCCTAATAAAGCAAGATCATCAAAATTGTGTTTAATATGTTTAAAGCCTGAATCAGCCAGACCGGACTCAGCAAGCATTGCCGTGATAACAGCATCATCGATATTTTTCTGGTACATCACACTCTTCCCCTTTAACTCGAGGGGGCTGAGTATTTCAGACGATTTAAGAGTGATAAGTCCAAGGGGAGAATGTTGGAAGATTGTTGCCACAACAACTACAGGTTGCCCTTTTAAACGCGAGAGAGCCAAACTCGAATCTGAAATCCCAAACTCTGCTTGATCGGACAAAACTACATCGGTTGCGGTTTGGCTTCCATCAGCAGGGTTGATTGTGACTGTTAGACCTTCTTCTGCGTAATAGCCTTGTTTTTGTGCTGCATAAAACCCTGCAAATTGGAACTGATGTTTCCATTTGAGTTGGAGGGTGACATCCTTTGCATTTGCACTTGGCAACAAAGTGAACAACAGCACGAAGCAGATAAAGATATGAAATATGAAACGGTAACAAAGATTCATAAACTGCGTACTTCACAAACCAAAACGTTATGATTAGGCATTCTAGTTGCGCTGGTGAATGGATTGCCAGCTAAACTATTTTAGTTGATAAATCTTTTGATGTGTCGCAATTAATCTATTTTTAATCAGCATTCTAACCATTAACTCATTGTTCGATAAGTATTTTTAGTGTCGTGGATTGAGGATTATTTACACTGTCCTTGCTCAACCCACTTCACTGTTGCATCGGAACAGGCCACGCATGGATTGGAGTACGTCTTCTGTTCTGATTCAGAGATATAGCCACATGCTGGTCGATAATCTCGTGTGCACATCTGTGGCCGAGGGCTTTCACAGGCTAAAGCAGATTCAGGCATGGTCGGTTTAGATTGGCAGGCACTGAGGCCAATTACTGCTACAACTGTAAGTAGGATAATCTGTAGTTTCATTTGCTTGTCCTGTTTAGGATCAGCCTCCCGATTATTCGGAAGGCTTCCCTTTTACCTTTTCGCGAAGTGTCTGCATGGCAACAAACAATGATGGGATAAAGAAGATGCCGATCACAGTTGCCAGCAGCATGCCACCTAATACCACAAAACCGATAGAGATTCGGCTGGCTGCTCCCGCTCCGCTGGCAGTTACCAATGGTAGTACACCAAGAATAAAGGAGAACGCAGTCATCAATACAGCGCGGTAACGCAAATTAGCTGCTTCGGTTGCTGCATCGACGATGGAGCGTCCTTCCTCGCGTAGCTGTTTGGCGAACTCCACAATAAGTATTGCAGACTTACTCGCAAGGCCGATCAGCATCACTATGCCTATCTGTGCGTACAGGTTGTTGGTTAGTCCAGGAATCAACCATAGAGGCAGAATTGCACCTAACAGGGCAACAGTTATAGATAGCATTACAGCCAGTGGGATGGTCCAGCTTTCATACTGTGCTACCAGGAATAGGTACGCAAACAAAACTGCCAGAGACATAATGATGATTACGTAACCACCCGATTCCAGCTCCTGTTTGGTTGTACCAGTCCATTCCAGTACATAACCTTCAGGCAGGTTTTCTGCAGCAATCTGTTCCAACAGTTTTATTCCATCCCCGGTGGATGTGCCGCCGCCAAGCATTGCGGTGATAGCAGCAGAACGATACTGGTTATAACGGGTTAAAGACTGTGGTCCCAGTACTGGCTGGATATCTACCAAAGCACTGACCGGCACTAGGAAGCCCTGATTACTCTTAATATTCAGATGTCCGATATCATCAATGTTGTCGCGGAACTCCGCATCGGCTTGCAGCATTACCCGATAGTTACGACCGTAAAGGTTGAAGTCGTTCACATACTGGGTGCCCAGTTGGGACTGCAGTGTGCTGAACAGCTCGCTAATCGATATGCCTAGCGCCAGGGCTTTATCGCGATCTACTACCAGTTCCAGCTGAGGTACGTTTGCCGAGTAGGTTGAGTAAACCCGGCTGAATTCAGCTTTCTGATTGGCCGCAAATATTAGGGCATTGACTGCCTGAGCCAGTTCCTGTGGTGAACCGTTATTCAGATCTAGTAGATTCGCTTCAAGCCCTGCCGCATTACCCAGACCCGGAATCGGAGGAGTCGGGAAGGCCATGATATTAGCCCCCGGAATTGTTGCTAGTTTGGCGTTCAGTTCTCGAAGGATCATGTACCAGGCCATCTCTTTATCAGTACGTTCATCCCAGTGACTTAGCACCGGGATGGCCAGTGCCGCGTTCGGAGCTGCTCCGCCGAGGATACTGAAGCCTTTGATCGCTATGCGATTTTCAACGCCTTTTTGCTCTTCAAGAATGGCATCAATCTGTTGGATGACCTCTTCTGTACGGTTCAGAGAGGCGCCATCAGGCAGCTGAACGTTGATAAAGAATGCACCGTTATCCTCATAAGGAAGGAAGCCGGTCGGGGTGGTTGAAAACATATGGTAAACACCACCACCCATAGCCGCGAGCAAGCCCATGCTGAGCAATAATCGACGGTTCAGGAACGTAACCTTGTTTACATAGCCTTTACGGGTCCAGCCGATAAATTGATCAAATTTACGGAAGAAGCCAGCAGGTTCCTCTGACGGTTTCAACAGAAGACTACATAGCGCTGGCGACAAAGTTAATGCATTCAGAGATGAGAAGCAGACAGCTACAGAAATGGTTACAGCGAACTCTGTGTAAAGCCTTCCGGTAATACCAGGCATAAATGCCACTGGTACAAATACCGCAAGCAGTACCAGAGTAGTTGCGATAACCGGCCCGATAACCTCTTTCATCGATATCGCTGTTGCTTCGCTGGCAGATAAGCCCTCCGCCATATGCCGTTTAACGTTTTCCACCACGACAATTGCATCATCTACCACAATACCGATCGCCAGAATCAGGGCGAACAGAGAGATGGTATTGATGCTGAATCCGAGTAGCTGAAGCACCGCAAACGTTGCGATCAGTGATACAGGGATAGTTGCTGATGGAATCAGCGTCGCACGCCAATCGGCTAGGAATAGGAAGGTAACCAGTACCACCAGAGTAAAGGTGATAAACAGGGTTTCCACTACCTCTTGAAGTGAGGCTTTCACCGACAGGGTAGTGTCGTAAAGGATGGCGTATTCCAGATCATCCGGGAAACGCTGGCTTAAGCGTTCCAGTTCAGCGTAAACCTGATCGGCTACATCCAGTGCGTTAGCTCCGGGGCTCTGGTAAATAGCGATGGTTGCAGCAGGCTGACCGTTCATTGATGCTGAAGCACTGTAGCTTTGTGAACCAAGCTCAATACGTGCTACATCACGTAGACGAACGGAAGAGCCATTTTCACCCGTACGTAGAATAATATTTTCAAACTCTTCTACCGATTCCAGACGACCTTTTGCGCGCAGGTTGTACTGGAACTGCTGGCTCTGGGTCAGTGGCGGTTGGCCGATTATGCCAACGGATGCCTGGATGTTCTGTTGCTGAATCGCGTTGCTGACATCACTTGGTGACATCTCAAGTGCTTTCAGGCGATCCGGGTCTAGCCAGACACGCATACCGTAATCCATAGGGCTGAACTGGGAAGCGGAACCAACACCGTTGATGCGGGCCAGCGCATCTTGGACGTAAAGAGATGCATAGTTACTCAGAAACAGTTCATCGTAGGTACTTTCTGGAGAAAACAGGTTGATCACCAGCAGCATATTAGTGGCTTGTTTCTTGGTGGTTACACCCTGACGTACTACCTCCTGTGGAAGAGCCGATTCCGCACGAGCAACACGGTTCTGTACGTTCACCGCCGCCTGATCTGGATCAGTACCCACGGCAAAGGTGATATCCAGCGTGTAGCTACCATCATTGGCTGCGGTGGAGGACATATACAGCATGTTATCCACACCGTTGACCTGTGCCTCTATGGGAGTGGCTACTGCTTGTTCTACCACCTCAGCATTGGCACCTGGGTATTTAGCCTGTACTTGTACCTTTGGCGGCACGATATCCGGGAATTGTGATACTGGCAGGCTCATAATAGCGAGACCACCGGCGATCATCAGAACAATGGATATAACCAGGGCAAATTTAGGCCTGTTGATAAAAAAGATAGAGAACATGGTTTACTCCTCTACCGCTTTTACCTGAATGCCTGGTTTAACCTTCTGCAGGCCCTCAGTGATAATAGTATCGCCTGTTGATAGACCGCTCAGTACCTGCCATTGCCCTTGCTGTTGTGCCCCCATCTCAACGCGGGTCATTTCAACTTTGTTATCTGAACTGACTTTAAGCACGAAGTAACCTTTGCGGTCCCGTTGTACAGCTGACTGAGGAATCATAATGCCGATTTCTGCCTGTTTACGTTTGATCTCAACATGTACAAATTCACCCGGTAACAGCAGGTAATTCGGGTTAGGGAAGCTGGCTCGCAAAGTAATCGTATCTGTATTGGTATCTACTTCCGGAGAGATGAAGTTGAACTCGCCTTTCTGTTCGTAAACGCTGCCATCAGAAAGAATCAGGCGAGGTGCAACTGGAGGGTTATCCAGATCGATACCTTTACGGCGAGCATCTAACATCAGCTTTTCACTGACAGACATCTCTACATACACTTGATCGATTTTGACTACTGTTGCCAAAGTGCCGCTTTCTGGACTGATTAGGTCCCCGACAGAAAAGTTAGCTTTGCCAATTCGGCCACTAAATGGCGAGCGGATCTCGGTATAACTCAGATCTAGTTCTGCTTTTTGCAAACCCGCTTCTGCCTTGAGAACTTGCGCCTTAGCTTGGTCCCTGTCTGCAGCAGCCTGATCAAGTTGAGACTGAGATGCTGCCTGACGTTTACGCAGCTGGCTGATTCGATTCAGGTTTGCCTGGGCATTTTTTTGCGCTGCTTTAGCTGAAGCTAGATCTGCCTTGGCCTGCTTTAATGCAATTTCATAGTTGTTTTTCTCTATACGAAACAGGGCTTGTCCTTCTTCAATATCTCGCCCTTCAGTGAACAGGCGTTCCTCTAGAAAACCAGAAACACGGGCAAGTAGATTAACTCTTTCCGTTGCTTTGATTCGGCCTACCAGTTTAAAGGTTGGTGTCAGATCTGAAGGGGCTACCTTATGAACCAGTACAGCAGGTAGTGGCTTATCTTCCGCATGGGAAACAGTAGTGATGGATAAAGTGGCGATGAAGGTAGAAACAAGAGTAGCGATCAGTAGCTGTTTCAAAGCGAACTCCTTGGCAGAATTCCGTTTTCGATGGTTTTGTTTAGAGCAGTGTAGTCGGTATGTTTCTGACTGCTAAATACCGGATTACACAAATAGATTACCCACACATAGGGTGTTGATTTATGAGTGTGAAAATAACTGCGGGTGCCTAATGCACCCGCTTTTTCGTTAGTTTTCCAACCAGCTATCTAACTCATTTATATCTTCTGGACTTAAGGTGCCTAGTTGCTGTTTAAAGGTCACCAGGTTCTGGACAAAGTTGAAGCGGGCGTTGGCGTATTCCAACTGCGCAGCATAGAGTTGTTGCTCTGCCTGCAGTACATCAACAACATTACGGGTACCCACTTTGTAACCCTCTTCTGTGGCTTCCAGCGCAGTCTGGCTTGATTTGATACTTTGTTTCAGTGCCTGAACACTGAGGGATCCTGTACGCAGATCACGTAGTAGGCTACGAGTGGATTGAGTTACACCGCGCAGCGTATCTTCACGGTTCTGTTGCGTTTCAATTAAGCGATGTTCCAGTTCACGGGATTTGGAACTGGTTGCGCCACCAGAGAAAATCGGCACAGATAGAGTCAGGCCGATGCTATCAGTATCTGAGCTGTTATCGCTAACTGCACTGCCCTTATCGTAATCATGGCTAGCGGTCAGGCTAAGTGTTGGATAATGGCCAGCGTTAGCTGCTTGCGCTGCACGTCGCGCTGACTCTGTACTTAAATCGGCTAAGCGCAGCCCCAGATTTCCTTGCCATGCTTTATCCAACCATGGTTGCGGCTCCATTGGAGTAGGGGCTTCAACCGGATAATTATCTGCTAGCTGACTGATAGTGTCGAAACTCTTGCCAGTTAAGCGCTCCAGAGCTTCGTAGCTGTTATCCAGATCACCCTCGGCTGAGATTCTTGCTACGCGTGCGTTATCGAATGAGGCTTTGGCTTCTTGAACATCGGTGTTTGCGATCAAGCCAACTTCGAACTGTGCGTTAACCTGATCCAGGCGGCGTTTGATGGCACGTTCCTGGGCTTCTGCTGTAGCCAGATCACTGCTTGCACGTAGTACACCTAGATATGCTTCTACAGTTCTTAGAATCAGGTTTTGCTGTTCCAGTTCAAACTGAAGAGCGGCCTGTTCGGACAAAACCTGCCCCTGTTTAAAGCTGAACCAGGAAGATGCGTTGAATACAGGTTGGCTCAACGACAGTGTATAACCGTGGTTGTTATAGCTAGCTGTATCACTATCAATGTAAGTGGTATTTGCGTTCAGGCTTAGGTTTGGCATAAGAGCTGAACGGTTCTGAACCTCAATCTCTTTACCGGCATTAAATGAAGCCTGGGCAGCTTTTAGTTGTGGATCATTTACCAGCGCCTGTTGGTATACTTCTGCCAATTCGCCTGCAGAAACATTAGTACCGATCATCAAACCCAGTAGAGAAATGCCAAAAATCTTTTGTGCTTTCATTTGGTTACTTTCCTTAAAACCTTTTTGGTCTTAAAGCTCGATGGTATTTAAACCAATACGGGCCTTAAACCTCTTCTGGCTGAACTTCCTTATAAGTTCGCTTACCCAGATAACTATATACGGTTGGAATGACAAACAATGTTAACAAGGTGCCGAATGTCATTCCGCCTACAATAACCCAGCCTATTTGATGACGGGATTCCGCACCTGCGCCAAATGCCAATGCCAGTGGTACTGCACCAAGTACAGTGGCTCCGGTGGTCATCAGAATTGGTCGCAGTCGAAGTGAAGCCGCTTCAATAATCGACTCACGCAGGTCTTTGCCCTGATCCTGTAACTGGTTTGCGAACTCTACGATCAGAATACCATGTTTGGTGACCAGTCCAACCAGTGTGATTAATCCAATCTGGCTATAAACACTTAGCGAACCTCCGCTGTAGTGTAGTGCAAACAGAGCACCAAACAGTGCAGGCGGAACCGAAAGCATAATAATCATTGGATTCTTAAAGCTTTCGAACTGGGCAGCGAGAACCAGGAATACTACGATCAGCGCCAGTGCAAAGGTTACCTGCATGCTACTGCTGGAGGTTTTGAACTCCCGCGATGGCCCGGTGTAATCGAATGTCGCTTCCGGTGCAATTTCTGCCAAACTCTGCTCCAGATAGGTTAATGCTTCACCAAGGCTATACCCTGGGGCAAGCTGAGTCTGGAATTTAACCGCTTTCACTTTATCGAAGTGATTAAGCTCACGTGGAGCAACTGTTTCACGTACTTCAACCAGATTGGAAAGTTGCACCATATCGCCATTATCAGTACGCATGTAAAGTTCTGTCAGATCGCTTGGATCACGACGTTCTTCATCATCAACTTTGACGATAACTTCATACTGCTCGCCCTGACGCTTGAAGCGAGTTACTTCCCGGCCAGCCATGTAGGTTTCCAGCGTACGCCCCAGATCGGTAACATCTACAGCCATCTCGGAAAGCTTGTCACGTTTCACGTCGATCTGAAGTTCAGGCTTATTTAGCTTCAGATCTGTATCCGGCTGGGCGAAACCTTTATTTTCCAGGATCTTGCCCATCAGTTTATCGGAGATCACTTTCAGATCGTCGTAAGTACCGTTGGACTTAACAATGAACTCTACCGGGCGGGAGATAAAACTCTGACCCAGGGATGGACGGTTCAGAGAGAAACTCTTAATGCCTGGTATCCCACCGTACAGTTTAGGGGTCTGCTCCTGTGCAATCTCCTGTTGTTTGCGTTCACGCTCTTCCCAGCGATCCAGCCCCTGGAAAACCATGGCGTTGGTTTCTGAAGGGAAGCCTACTACTGCAAAGTAACGATCGGTTTCTGGAGTCTGGCTGACAATTCCTTCGATCTGGCGTGCATAACGGTCCACGTAATGAACCGAGGAGCCGTCTGGTGCTAGAGCGAAGTTCAAAACCGTACCTCGGTCTTCGTAGGGAGCTAGCTCCTGAGGAAGCTGTGTGTAGTAGAAACTAGCCCCTGCAAAACTGCCAAGCATAATGATAACTGCCAACAGACGGGAGCTCAGTAGCTTATTTAGTAGGCGTTGGTAGTTGTTGGTCAAACCCTGTAGGAAACCTTCAATCAGATTGAAGATCGCGCTGTGACGGGGCTCGTGCTTCAGCAGACGTGATGACATCATTGGTGACAGGGTAAGCGCCACAAAGGTGGATACCACGACGGCACCGGCCAGGGTTAGAGCAAATTCGGTGAACAGTTTGCCGGTGCGTCCCTCGGAGAATGCTACTGGAGCAAATACTGCGACCAGAACCACAGTGGTTGCCAACACTGCAAAGCCGATCTCTTTGGAACCCTTAAACGCAGCTTGAACCGGTGATAGACCTTTCTCTACGTGACGGTAGATGTTCTCCAACATTACGATGGCATCGTCTACCACCAGGCCGATTGCTAGCACCAGCGCCAGCAGAGTCAGTGTATTAACACTGAAATTCATCCAGTACATCATGGCGAACGCGCCGATCAGTGATAACGGAATCGTCACCACCGGAATCAGCGTTGCACGGATGTTCCTGAGGAAGAAGAACAACACCATAATCACCAGAATGCCTGCCTGAAGCAGGGTCTGATAAACTGACTTGATTGATTCGGCAATAAAGATTGATGAGTCATATGCTACTTCTACGTTCATGCCTTCTGGGAGAGTAGGGCGCACTTTTTCTAGCGTGGCGTAAACACCTTCGGATACATCAAGCGGGTTAGCGGTAGACTGTTTAACCACACCCAGAGCTACTGCACTTTCGCCTTTATAACGGGTAATACGGCGCATACTTTCTGGGGCTATTTCTACCCGCGCCACATCCTGAATACGTACCGGATAGCCGTTATCGTTGCGGATAATCAGCTTTTTAAAGGCTTCAATATCATTTACATCAGTTTTTGCCAGCAGCGTAAACTCTCGCTCTTTACTTTCGATACGGCCTGCTGGGATCTCAACGTTCTGGTTTTGCAGCGTGTCTTCAATATCTTTCGGGATCACTTTGTAAGCGGCCATACGAGCTGGGTCGAGCCAGATACGCATAGAGTATTTGCGTTCACCGAAGATACGTACGTTTGCGACCCCGGCTACGGTCTGTAACTGATCTTTTACTTTCTGATCGGCAATCTCAGTTACTTCCATGATGTTGTGACGATCAGAGTTAAACGCCAGCCAGATAATCGGCTGTGCATCGGCTTCAGTCTTCGCAACAACAGGAGGGTCAACATCATCGGGAAGCTGACCGATGACACGGCTAACACGATCACGTACATCTGCCGCTGCGTTATCCGGATCACGGTCGATATTAAAAGTTACAGTGATCTGTGAACTCTCAGTACGGCTGATAGAGTTCATAAAGTCGATCCCCTCGATACCAGAGAGAGAATCTTCGATGATCTGTGTTACCTGAGTTTCAATAATTGAAGCGCTGGCACCAGGGTATTTAGTTTCTACCGTTACCACTGGCAGGTCGATTTTCGGGTATTCGCGAACAGTAAGGCGGTCATACCCGAGCAAGCCAATAAGTAGTACCAGCAAGCTCATAACGGTTGCCAGTACCGGACGTTTGATACTGATTTCTGAAAGAACCATGATTAGTTACCCTGCTTGTCAGATTCTTTCTTTTGGCTGCCATCAACAAAGATCGGAGTGATTGGCATACCTGGGAAAAGTTTTATCTGGCCAGCAGTGATCAGTACATCACCTTCGTTCAGACCTTCGATGATCTGAACCACGCCTGGGCGGCGTTGACCCATTGTTACAGGGATCATCTGTACAGTGTTCTCGGCTGAAACTGTCATCACCAGAAACTTACCATCCTGTGGGATGATCGCTTGTTCCGGAATCACAACGCTGGTGGTCTGTTCAACAAGAAGATCAACCTGAGCAAATAGGCCCGGACGAAGAAGACCGTTTTTGTTGGGAATGGTCGCGCGGATCTCAATATTGTGAGCATTGCTGTCTGAGGTAGGTGCAACGGCGTAAACGTTACCTTTGATCACCTGACCTGGTAGGGCATCAACCTGAACTTCAAGTTCGCGGCCCGGCTGAAGTACAGATAAATAGATCTCAGGTACCCGGAAATCAAGCTTTAGAGAGCTGATGTCTGTCAACTCAACAAGGTCTTGTCCCTGATTAACGTAATCGCCGGGGCTGACCAGTCGTAGTCCTGCGTAGCCGGTAAAAGGCGCGTTAATTGTCATTTTGTCGAGACGAGCCTGCGCCAAGGCTTCTTGTGCCTGATCAACACGCAACTGGGCTAAAGTACTGTCGCGTTCCTGTTCTGAGCCTACACGTTTTTTCAGCAGGCTTTTTGCGCGCTCATAGTCGGTACGGCTTAACTGAACTTTTGCCTGTGCTTCTTTTAGTTCAGCTAGGTAGATGGAACTATCAAGCTTAAACAGTGGTGTGCCCTGTTTAACCTGTTCGCCCTCAGTAAATAGAATGTTATCTATGCGGCCACTTTGCTCCGGGCGCAACATAATCGCTTCTTTCGCGCGAAGGTTACCCACTGCCGAGATTGTTTTATCCAGAGTTTGTGTTTTGACGGTAATAACTTCTGCCGGAAGTCCCTGAGCATTAACTTGGGTTGTTGTCAGGAAAAGGGTGCTACTGATCAGTAACGTCAGGAACGAGTTCTTAAGCGCGCGCATTATGATTCTCTGTCGAATTTTAAGTAAGTACAGGCTAGAGGGTATTGTAAACTGATCGGTGTACTTCTCAATATTCTATTGTGTAAAGATTTGCAACAAACTGTTTAATTCTTGCCTCTTTCTATGGATTTGTATTTTCTTTCTTCATCTCCTCAAGAATCCAATCACGAAATGCCTCCATGCTTTTGGTAAGAGGAATGCCTTCCTGATAGGCCAGATAGAACGAGCGTTTTGTATCCAGATAGATATCCAATGGTTTAACTAGTTGTCCATATTCCAGTTCACGTTGGGCTAGATCCGGATCGGCCAGAGCTATGCCTAGTCCTTCCATTGCCGCCCCCATTGCCAGTGATGTACTGGAGAAAGTCATGCTTTTACGGGTATCTACCCGTTTAACTCCGTTGTTAGTCAGCAAATTTTTCCATTCCTTGTCTCGCTTGGATATATGGATAAGCGGGTATTGCAACAAATCTTCTGCAGAGTTAATCGGTTTTAAATCATGTAGTAGTTTAGGGCTACACAATGGGGATATTTTAACTTCCCGTAGGAAATGACTTTGTATTCCCGGCCAGTTTCCATCGCCGTAAAAGATCGCCATATCCATATCGCTGTAACGCAGATCAATCTGGTTAACCGAAGCGGTCAAACGTAGTTCTACATCCGGGTATTGTTGCTGGAAACTAATTACGCGCGGTACCAGCCAATGGGTCAGAAATGCCGGAGCAACACAGATATTCACAGCGCCTGCGTTGGGAGAAGCCTGAAGCTTACGTGTTGCCTCATCAATATCATCAAGGGCTGAACGGATTGCGCTCAGATAGCGTACGCCGGGGCTGGTGAGTTCCACCTTGCGTTTAACCCTTTGGAACAGCTGAATACCTAAAAACTCTTCAAGCGTTTTTATCTGATGGCTTACTGCAGAAGGGGTGACGAATAGCTCCTCTGCGGCTTTGTTAAAGCTGCCATGACGTGCTGCAGCCTCAAAACTGCGTAGAGAGTTAAGTGGTGGTAAGCGTCTGATATTCTGCTCCTGAAATAAGGATAGATGAGAAAAACTAATCTATTTAGTGAAAAACAGTCGTTTGTTAAAAGTGCGTTTAGACTTTAGTATAGGCTCTATCGTTAATCAACAAACGAATCTTATTTCAGTGAATACATAGAGTTACCTCTATTGCTCTATGTACATACTAAGCCTGATGAATTTGTTTGAGTGGCGGGGCTTCATTTTTGTTTTTGATTTAAGTTGATTTAATTTGGTGGATGTATGAACCGCGAACAGGAAATTTCAGTACGACATAACGCATTTGGTGAAGTAGATGTGGATTACTATATCGCTCAGGCGAATGCACAGCGTTGTGAAGTATTTGCAAAAGCATTGCAGAAACTGGGAAGCCTATTCGTCAATCTGCTGGGGTTTTCCATGTCCAGACGCCCAGTAGCAGTAGTACAGCCATCCAGCTGTTAAGTCAGTTTTAGCAACATCCTGTTATTTTGGCCCGCTTTTTAAGCGGGCTTTTTTTATGTCTGTATTAAACCTTAAATGCTGCAATCAGATGCTGTAGTTGTTTCGACAGGTCTGACATCTGCCCACAGGCGTTAGCCGTCTCCCCGGAGCCTGCAGCGGTGAGTTCGCTGGCCTGGCTGACTTCGGTGATGCTGCTGCGGATGCTTATTGCATTATCACTTTGTTCCTCTGAGTAGGCTGCAATCTTTTCGTTCATAGTTGAGATAGTTGCAACAGAGGAGGTGATTTCAGTTAGGGCCTGACTGATGGCGGTGGATTCTTGCACTGTGCTTTCCGCTTTCTTGCTGCTGTTGTTCATATAAGTGACAGCGGAACTCACGCCTTTCCTGAATTCGGTGATCATCTGCTCGATCTCCTCGGTAGATGTGTGAGTACGTTGAGCCAGGCTGCGAACCTCATCTGCTACAACGGCGAAGCCTCTTCCCATATCTCCGGCTCTTGCTGCTTCAATAGCGGCATTTAGAGCAAGCAGATTAGTCTGCTCAGCAATACCCTTTATTACGTCCAGTACTTTAACAATCTGGTTACTTTGTTCAGCCAGTTTGTCTATCGCTTCGCCAGATTGGCTGATATCCCAGGCAAGTTGTTCGATCTCTCTCAGGGCATGCTGTACCTGATTGCCACTTTGTTGGGCCAGAGAACTAGCCTGATTAGCTTCTGCAGAGGCTGAGTGAACTTCACTGGTCACTCGTTCGGCCAAAACTGCCATCTGTTCTACTGTTTCAGCGATCTCCATCGTCTGCAGTTTCTGTTGTTCTGCTGCGATACTTGAGTTCTGAGCGGTTTGATCAAGATTGTTAGAGTGTTCAGCGACACTGGAAGCGGTATGTTTTACCTGTCCG
Organism: Neptuniibacter sp.; assembly: GCF_024231755.1. Taxonomy (GTDB): domain Bacteria; phylum Pseudomonadota; class Gammaproteobacteria; order Pseudomonadales; family Balneatricaceae; genus Neptuniibacter. The sequence goes on along the minus strand of NZ_JAAEQH010000290.1, from coordinate 10,520 downwards.
ATAACATTGTGAATACGCTGCGTCATCTCATTAAACTGATGGCTGAGTTGCGCCATCTCATCTTTAGCTTCCAGTGAAACAGCAGTGGTTAAGTCCCCTTGAGCCATTCTTTTTGCCGAATCCAGCACCTGGTTGATGTTCTCTCTTACCGAGATATTGAAACCCAGATAGAAATAACCAGACAGGAAAATTACCAGTGCTAATGCTGCAATCAGGCTGGAAAGGCGGTTCTTTTGTTCTGATAAGCGTTGATTAAGCTGATGTTCTGAGGTGGTGAGAGCCCTATCTGCAAGGGTAAACAGTGTATTTATCTCGGTTCCTGTAGCATTGAAGAACTGATCCCAGGGCTGGTTCATCTTTTCACCGATAATAATCTCTTCATCCAGGCGTTGAGCGGCTCTTTGCAAAGCTTCTGCAGCTTGCTGTGTCTCTTTGATCAACACTGCTGAACTGTTGCTGGTCTGTTGCAGATTGCTAGAAGTTTTTAAAAGCTGATCGCTGTTTTGCTGCAGTTGGTCGTAGAGACGATTTAGCTTATCCAGAGAGGCCGAGCCGGAGTACCCTGTCAGAAGGCTATGCCCTGCATAAGCTCTTACTGAGCTTAAACTATCAATCGCTTGGGGAATTTCATACAGAACTGTCTGCATTAGTAGATAAATCTGGGTGTCTGTATCCCGTGTTAATCCTGAAGAGAAACCTTGCTCCCGGCTTTGTTGCTGTAGCCTGTGACCTATCTGGTTGAAGTGTTGAAAACGGTTTTCAATATCCAGATAAAGTGTGGAGAACTTTTCGCTGTCTATGTCCTGCCAGCGCTGTTTTAACGCTTTGTAGCCCTCTAGTTCCAGTGCCAGCTGGGTGCGTGTCTTTGAAAGGGTATCAGGGGTTGCCGATTGGGGATCAAAACCTGTTAGAAACCGCAGGTCACGATAATCGGTTAGCTGCTTTAAAATCTGGAACTCTTGTTTCAGAGTTTGGGTGGAACCGAGTTTTGTTTCTGTCTTTCCAATCTCGGAGCTCAGCGTTGAAACCTGTAACCCCGCCAGAACCAAAAGCGGGATGATAAAAATGGTGCTGACCAGGATAAATTTGTAAAGGTAGGGGATCCGATTCATCAGACGGATTACGGGTTGCAGGAGTTGTTTCACAGTGTTCTTCCCATCAATTGTTATTTTTATTGGGACAGCATGTTGCTTGTTGATTAATCTTTAGTCAGTGACATAAAAAACGTTTTTCAGTGGCTAATTCGATCATCGGTGCGTTTTTTGATGTACAGAACCTTTTTTACCTTTGCTATCAGCTCTCCATCGGAGTCGTGGATAAGGATCGAAAATTCGGGAAAATACTTTTCCCCAAAAGAAGTTTTATGCAGGATTGTTTGCAGTTGCTCGTCGCTGATCTGAATGTGTGCAGTAATTCTCTTTTTTGTAGCTTTTAAAAAATCTATCTCAGCTGACCTGTCCCAGATCCAGTAACCTTTTCCTAGTTTTTGCATGAGTAACAGCATCAAGTGAGGGTCAATCATTGAGTAGATGCTGCCGCCAAAATGGGTTCCTACGGCATTCCGGTTGTACCAACGTACCCGCATAGAAACGCTCATCTCATTCCAATCTTTGTTGATATGGTTGATCTTTATTCCTGCCCCCAAATAGGGAGGATAAATATTTAGTAGTCGTTTGAAATTATTCGCAGAAAGATTCATCCAGATCACCAGAAACGCGTTTCTTTACTGCTATTGTTAGGGGGAGTGATAAATATTTCACTGACAGAAACAACGTATATTTGTAACGTTAATGTTCAGTGACCTGTCAGAATAGGTGAGGGAAATGGATATCCAGCTTCAATCTACTTTAACCTGCCCGGTATGTCAGTTCAGTAAGGTAGAGTCTATGCCAGAAGACAGTTGTATCTGGTTCTATGAATGTGAAGGTTGTGGAGAGCTACTCAGACCTTTACCGGGGGACTGTTGTGTTTTCTGCTCGTATGGGGACACTCCATGTCCACCTATTCAGCAGGGTGATACCTGTTGTAAAGCGGGTTAGTTTTTTCGGAACTGAAGTAGCAAGAAGATAAGTCCGATAACGCACAGAACAGCTGAAAATGCGACTAACCCTTCCGCCATTGTGATGCGAAAAAGTAGCTCAGGTGTGTAACCACAAGGCTCCCAGGGTTCGAACATATGTGGCATCCACTTATCGAGTGCAAACCAATCGGGTAAGCCTGAATCCATACTACAAGCTTCAATGATCCAACCTCGTTCCACACCCAGTGTCTTCCATGAGCGCTCAAATAGACCAATACCTGTAACAAGAACTAAAAGGTGACTGAGTTTCGCGAGTCCCGAGTATCTTCTGGTGAACAGACCAAGAATAGCGATGAGCACCAATGCTGCAATCCAGATGCGCACATGGATACATAGGACGCAGGGGCCGTAATCCAGTACATACTGATAAAACAGCGCAACCGCTTCCATACTGACGCCCAGAGCGATCAGGCTCAGCCAATACCAGGAAGAACGGCTAAGACAGGCGAGTTTATTCAGCATTCAAAAATCTCCAGATAAATTCATAGCTCTGATTGTGTACGTAGTAAAAGGTTCCATAAGACACAGAGCGCGCAGCATATTCTAATAGTTTTAGGTGAGTTGCAATGCTTAAATTTAGGGGGACAGGTTTAAACCTGTCCCCCTAATCCAGCTCTCATACGATATAATATGCGGTTTGATTTTCAGCTTGATACGGTTTTGTTATGAAAGAGCGTTTTAAAGTTCATTCCAGTTTTCAGCCTGCAGGTGATCAGCCCACAGCTATAGCAGGGCTGGTTGATGGGATTGAATCCGGTTTGGCCTCACAGACGCTGCTGGGGGTAACGGGCTCCGGTAAAACTTTTACCGTCGCTAACGTGATCGCTCAGGTTCAGCGTCCGACTATTATCATGGCGCATAACAAAACCCTGGCTGCGCAGCTTTATGGTGAGTTTAAGGAGTTCTTTCCAGATAACTCGGTAGAGTATTTTGTCTCCTACTATGATTATTACCAGCCAGAAGCTTATGTACCTTCCTCGGATACATTTATCGAGAAAGATGCCTCAATAAATGACCATATTGAGCAGATGCGTTTATCCGCGACAAAAGCGCTTCTGGAACGTGATGATGCCATTATTGTGGCTACCGTATCCGCTATTTACGGCTTGGGTGATCCAAAATCCTATCTGAGTATGATGCTGCATGTGGATCGCGGCGACATCATCGATCAGCGTGCTGTTTTACGTCGTCTTGCTGAACTGCAATACACCCGAAATGATGTGGAGTTACATCGTGGTACTTACCGGGTGCGGGGCGATGTTATTGATATTTTCCCGGCTGAATCGGAAAAGGAAGCGATTAGAATTGAGCTGTTTGATGAAGAGATCGAAGAGATCAGTTATTTCGATCCTCTGACCGGTGAAGTCAAACGTCGTGTGCCACGCGCTACAATTTATCCGAAAACTCACTATGTTACGCCGCGTGAAACCCTCCTGGCCGCAGTAGAGAAGATTAAGGATGAACTGCGTGAGCGTTTAGAGCAGCTGCGTGAGAATAATAAGCTGGTAGAAGCGCAGCGTCTGGAGCAGCGCACACTCTATGATATGGAGATGATCATGGAGTTAGGTTACTGCTCGGGTATTGAGAACTACTCCAGATACCTGTCTGGTAGAGATCCTGGAGAAGCCCCTCCGACTCTATTTGATTACCTGCCGGATAATGCGCTTCTGGTAATTGATGAGTCTCATGTAACCGTCCCTCAGATTGGCGCCATGTATCGTGGCGACCGTTCCCGTAAAGAGACGTTGGTGGAGTATGGGTTCCGCCTACCATCTGCATTGGATAACCGTCCGATGAAGTTTGAGGAATGGGAACGTGAATCGCCACAGATGATCTTTGTCTCTGCTACGCCAAGTAAATATGAGGCTGAAAACCAGCAGCAAGTAGTGGAACAGGTGGTACGTCCAACCGGTTTGGTTGACCCAGTAGTTGAGGTGCGTCCAGCCACGACTCAGGTTGATGATCTCCTGTCAGAGATCCGAAAAACTGCTGCAAAAAAAGAGCGTGTAGTGGTCACCGTTCTAACCAAACGTATGGCTGAGGACCTGACTGAATATCTTGATGAACATGGCGTACGTGTACGTTACCTTCACTCAGATATTGATACGGTTGAGCGTGTAGAGATTATCCGCGATCTGCGTATCGGTGAGTTTGATGTGTTAGTCGGTATCAACTTACTGCGTGAGGGTATCGATATGCCAGAGGTATCTCTGGTGGCGATTCTGGATGCAGACAAAGAGGGTTTCCTGCGTTCAGAAACCTCCATGATCCAGACCATCGGTCGTGCTGCACGTAATGTAAATGGTAAAGCGATTCTCTATGCGGATAAGATCACCGGTTCTATGCAACGGGCGATGGATGAAACCGAGCGTCGTCGCCGTAAGCAGATTGATTTCAATGAAGCTAACGGCATAGTACCAAAAGGGATCAGCAAATCTGTGGCCGATATCATGGAAGGTGCTAGCACAATTCCTGGTCGTAAAGCCTCTAGAACCGCTAAGAAGGTTGCTGAACAGGCGGGTGATTATCAGGTTGATCCGGCTCAGATGTCAGCTAAAGAGCTGTCTAAAGCGATGACTAAGTTGGAAGATAAAATGTATGAAGCGGCGAAGAACCTGGAGTTTGAACTTGCTGCTAAATACAGAGATGAGCTGCAGACTTTGAAACAACACTCGTTTGTTAGTTAAGAGCAAAGGGAGCGGGTTAAAACTTGCTCTTGCGAATCTAGCGGGGACAGACAGGTAAGTTGAGAATATCCCCATGATGTAGCCTGTCTACCTGCCAGTCAGGTAGTAGCTGACGGCATTGCTGCATAATCGTATCTTCAAATCCCGGTTTTAAATGGGTGATCATCACCCGTGCTGGATGGGTGAATGAAGCGAGTTGGTCAGCTAGGTGGCTTGGCGTTAGGTGGCCGCTTAAACGGGCGAGTTCATCTACTTCGTCGGTAAATGAAACATCGATAATCAGTAAGTCTGGCTTACAAGTATTCAGAATCGGCCATAGCGCATCATTGATCCCATTATCGCCGGTGAATGCAAACGAGTTTTCCCCGTTACTGATGAAGTAACCTACTGTGGGGGTAGGGTGAGCCGCAGGCAGAACCTTGATATCTTTTCCTTGAAGTTTGAGCTGATCTCCAACATTGATTGGGTGTAGACGAATAATCGGCTGTGCTTCTGGTAATGTGGTGTAGTCTGGCCAAACTGTCCAATTGAAAATGTGATTCTGTAAAGCGGTAATAACTTCAGGCAGGGCGTAGAGGTTGATCGGATGTTTATGCTGATCATATATTGTGGCCAGCATTAACGGTAAGCCGACAATATGATCAAGGTGTGAATGGGTTATCACCACATCACGTATTTGCAGCATACGATCCAGAGAGAGAAGCTCAACACCGGTGCCAGCATCTACCAGCAGTTGTTCATCCAGCAGAAAAGTAGTGGTTTTTAAACCATTCCCTATCCCACCGCTACAACCCAGAATTTCGATTTTCACTTTAAACCTCAAAGCTAGCTATCTAGAATCAAGAGGATATGATCCACTAATATCCCTTATTATGGTAGCTGGGTATGATAAAAGCGACAGAAAAAGACACACAGCAGTTTTATTCACGTCTGACGAAAATCCTTAGCAAGATTCACCAGGCTAAAAGCTTTGCTGATGCATATCCGTTGGTTGAGAAGGCGATTCTCTCGTTATTCAATGCCCAGCGAGTTACCGTATATCAGCGGAATCGTTCCAATAAGGATATAGTTTCACGCTTTAAAACCGGTGATGATGTAAAAGAGATACGAGTTCCCATTACCGCTTCCTCTGTTGCTGGATATACGGCGCTTAGTAAAGAGCCGGTCATCATCCGTAACGTTCGCGACAACGCTGAGCTAGAGAAAATCCATCCTGCTCTCCGATTTAATAGCTCTTTTGAACAGAACATTGAGTTCAAAAGCCGTTCCATGTTGGTTTTACCTATCCTGCATAACGACGTGTTACTGGGAGTTTTGCAGATCATCAATCGTCAGGATGGTAAACATTTTTCAGCAGTAGATCTTAAAAGGGCTAAGCAGTTTGCTGAGTTGCTTGGGCAGAAGTTTCGTTATGATTTTGGCTGTACCGAAGGCCCGTTTGAATATTTATTGGAACATAAGCTTATCGAGGAGAAGGTTTTTCGTCAGTTGGAGAAGAAGGCTGATGATAGGACGCCTTTAACCCGCTTGCTGCGTGAGCATGCCCGCATCAGTGCTACCCAGTTAGGTCAGTCATTGGAATGCTTTTATCAAGTTCCTTTTATTGCATATAACCCGGAAAAGTATTTCCTCCATCCTTTGTGCGAACAAATTAAGAAGGCCTATTTAAAGAACAGTGATATTGCTTTGCTGGCTGAACAGAACAGTGAATCAGTGATCATTCTTATTGATGACCCAAATGACACTAAACGACTGATGGAGATAAAAAACGTAGTTGGGCAGCATGATTCACAAATCTGCGTCGGTTTAATCGATGATATTCACCAGTATCTGGGGGTGGTGTCTACAGGCGGGCAAAGTGAAGGTGCTAACCTAAGTACTCTACTGGATGAGTTGGATGAAACCGCTGATCTTGATCTGGATGATACTGCTTCTGATACAGAAGACGTGTCGGAGGAGGATTCAACAGTGGTGCGTTTGGTAAACCGAGTCTTGCTGGATGCCAAACGCCTTAGAGCGTCTGATGTGCATGTGGAACCGGGTAAGGGTAGAACTCCTACTACTGTCAGGATGCGTATCGATGGTGTGTGCCAGGAGATCATTCAGATTCCTGCGAGTCATGCTAAAGCAGCCGTATCCCGCATAAAGATAATGTCCCGCTTGGATATCGCGGAAAAACGCCTACCCCAGGATGGTAAGTTTGCTGTCAGACTTCAGGGGCAACCTCTGGAAGTTCGTGTGGCTACCATTCCAACCGTTAATGGGGAAGGGGTGGTCATGCGATTGCTGCAAAGTGGGGAGCCGGTCGCATTTGATCAGTTGAATCTGTCAAAACGAAACCAGAAAGAGGTACAAGAACTGTTGGAGCACCCCCACGGTATTCTGCTGGTGGTGGGTCCGACTGGATCGGGTAAAACAACTACATTGCATGCTTTGTTGGCCCAATTAAATACACAAGAGAAAAAGATCTGGACCGCAGAGGATCCGGTAGAGATAACTCAACCGGGTTTACAACAGGTTCAGATCCAGCCAAAAACAGGTTTTACTTTTGCTGCAGCGCTACGTTCGTTCCTGCGTGCTGATCCAGACATTATTCTGATAGGTGAGATGCGAGATCAGGAAACGGCTCACGCGGCTGTGGAAGCTTCTCTGACAGGGCATCTGGTTTTATCTACGCTGCATACTAACTCTGCACCAGAAACGATTACTCGCCTTCTGGATCTGGGAATTGATCCGGTAAGCTTTTCGGATGCTTTACTGGGTATTCTTGCGCAGCGATTGGTACGGACCCTCTGTCCAAGCTGTCGCAAACCTTATCGTGCTTCAGATGATGAGAAAGCTTTCCTTCTTCGTCGTTATGGTCCTGAAGCGGAAAAAGATTTTAAGCTGACTGAGAAAACCCGTTTATACAAAGCAGAGGGCTGTGAGGAGTGTAACCACACAGGCTATCGCGGGCGCACGGGTATTCATGAACTGCTGGTTTCTACTCCAGAACTTCGGGAAAAAATTTACCACGGCGCCAATATCGGTGAGATCAGGGAGCAGGCGATGAGTGATGGTATGCGCAGCCTTTTACAAGATGGCATCTATAAAGTTTTGAAAGGGGATATAGATTTTCAGCAACTGCGCCGTGTTGCGGCAGAATAAATAATGAAACAGCGTTGGGTGCGGGCTCTCTCAGGCATTGTATTAACCATATTGATGCTGCTTACCGTTGTGCTTGGGGAACGTCCTGCTCTGCTGGAACGTTTTGAATACGACCTTTATGACATCCGTCTACGCCATTTTCAGACATTCGAAAAAGACCCTCGAATTGTTATTGTTGATATTGATGAGGACAGTCTTAGGGAAGAGGGGCGTTGGCCCTGGAATCGTAGCAAGCTGGCACTGATGCTGAATCGTTTGTTTGATGATTACGGCGTGGCAATTGTGGGTTTTGATATGGTCTTCTCTGAGGCGGATCAGAGTATTGATTTGGCTGACCTAAAGAGTTGGTTCAATAGAAATCAGCATAGAGCAGATCTAGAGCCTCTATTAAATGACTTGGACTCCGATAAACTTTTCTCTCAAGCGGTAAAAAATCGCCCGGTAGTTCTGGGCTATCTTTTTGATCGTAGTGCTAAACAACTTAAGGTCGGCTCTCCAGGTACGCCCGTAGTGATCCCTGATCCTATTCTGGATCAGCTACCGTTGCCTGAAGCGAACGGTGTTATCTCCAGTTTGCGCGAGTTAAACAACGTTAGCGTATGGAATGGTTTCTTTGATAATCCCATGGTGGATTCAGATGGGGTTTATCGTCGTGTCCCTCTTCTGCAGCGTTATCAGGGGAATTATTACCCCTCCTTAGCCCTTTCCATGTTATTGGCATTGTTTGACGAGAATGACGTGTCGCCTATTATCGAGACCGATGCGTCTGGAAAATCTCATGCGCTAGTGGCTGTTGATGCAGCTGGCTTGATGATTCCGGTAGATCAATATGGGGCTGTTCTGGTGCCTTACCGTGGCCCACAGGGAAGTTTCCCATATGTGTCGGCTACTGATGTTTTAACCGGTGTGGCTGATCCGGAAGTATTGGATGGAGCTATTGTACTTGTTGGCACCAGTGCAGCCGGGTTGCTTGATCTAAGGGTAACTCCAGTGAGTAGCCGTTATTCCGGGGTTGAGGTGCATGCCAATATTCTTTCTGGAATGCTGGACGAGCGAATCCAGCATCAGCCTGATTACACCTTGGGAGTGGAGTTTATACAGTTGATGATCAGCGGTGTGTTGCTTTCTCTGTTGATTCCAAGGTTCTCTGTCGGCGTATCAACGCTGCTGACACTGGGATGGGTTGTTATTTTGGTGGGTTTCAATCTGTATGCCTGGCAGCAGATGTTATGGGTCATTCCCCTTGGCTACACCTTAATGTTGGTTGTTGTTCTTTACCTGTTCCAGCAAACCGCGGGTTATTTTTTTGAAACCCGTAACCGTACTCTGTTGGCAAATCAATTCGGTCAATATATCCCCCCGGAAGTTGTTGAGGAACTCAGCCAGCAAGGGCAAGACGTTCCATTACAGGGTGAAAGCCGTGAAATGACGGTTTTTTTCTCTGATATTCGTGATTTTACCAATCTTTCCGAACAGCTTTCCCCGCAACAATTAACCCGATTGATGAATATTTATCTGACCGGTATGACGAAGGCGATACACGATAGCCGTGGGACTGTGGATAAGTATATCGGCGATGCAGTGATGGCTTTTTGGGGCGCACCTTTACAAGATGAAAAGCATGCGAAGCATGGATTGGATGCGGCGCTGAAAATGCTGGAGATCTTACCTGGACTGAATAAACAGCTGGCTGCGGAAGGTTTACCCGAAGTAAAAGTCGGTATGGGTATCAACACTGGGCCAATGAACGTGGGTAATATGGGTTCCTCTTTCCGTATGGCCTACACTGTTTTGGGAGACTCCGTTAATCTGGCTTCAAGGCTGGAAGGATTGACCAAATTCTACAATTGCCCTTTGTTAGTCAGTGGCGATCTTGTTATGCAGGCTCCCGAATACCTTTGCCGTAAACTGGATACTGTGCAGGTCAAGGGCAGGAATGAACCGGTGGATATCTACCAACCTGTTTGTTTGCGGGAACAGGCAACGGATAGACAACTTGAGCTGGTGGATCTATTCGAGAAGTCAGTCGCTGACTACCAGTCGAGAGAATGGGATAAGGCTGAGGCAGGTTTCGGAAATTACTTGCAGTTAGACCCTGATGATCCGGTAGCATCCATCTATCTGCAGAGGATCAGTGAGTTCCGCACAGCCCCCCCGGATGAAAACTGGAGGGGTGTTTTCGGTCATTCCTCTAAATAGACATATTCATTCAGGCCGGGAAGAGCCGTGTCATCAAATTCGTCTATCTGGCGTTCAGACATATGCAGCTTGGCGTATTTCAAATAGGTGCCACTTTCCACAAACAGCTTAAACAGCTCTGGATCGAGATGATTATCTTCTACCATACGCCCCAGAATATTCATCGCTTGTGAGAGCAACATCCCTTTCTTATATGGGCGGTCTGGAGAGGTTAGCGCTTCAAAAATATCTGCGATACACATAATTCGGGCGCGGGTTGATAGATCTTCGTCCGTCAGTCCACGCGGGTAGCCACTACCATCCATATGTTCGTGATGGTTGCAGGCAATTTCTGGAACTTGTGACAATTGCTTCGGATAGCTTAGTGACTCCAGCATATCGATTGAGACCTTAATATGGTCACGCAT
>NZ_JAAEQH010000289.1 GCF_024231755.1 Neptuniibacter sp. | reverse complement strand
CGGTTCAAGATCAAGCTGCTAAGCGAGCAAAGGATCAGGCTGCCGTGTGAGCGAAGGATCAAGACGCTGGACAAGCAAAGAACCAGGACGATACCCAGGAGCAAGATGAAGATGAGCTGTAAGCTATTAAGCTTTGTTTGTTGTATAATTAGCCTCCTGGACTGGATAGTCAGACTTATCCATTCTACCTTTAAGAGCTTCTTCAGTTGTCACTTTAAGTGCATGCTGGAGACCAGCTTTTTTTGATAAGAGGGATGTTGGATAGTCGGTCCAGACTTCCCGTGTATTATAGATGATTCTGGTTTGATCTTATGTGCTTGTTTTGTTTCCGTACGGAAGTCTCAGTGATATTCTGGTGCTCCGCCCGTGTATTATGTATGCGCCATGTTGTAGCCCCTAGACAGTATCGATTGTTTGGCTAGGTACGGGGCTGTTTTGTTAATGCGCACGAAGCTGTTTTCCGAGCTGGGAGTCAGAGGCTGCTGAAGCAGTCGCGCGCTCCAGCAATCATTTAGTATATTAGATTGATATTGGTATAAGCATTACGTGCATTGTTATTGATATTATTATTGATACTATCGAGTTAGTTCGTTTGAGTTCTACGGCAGTCTACATTAATACCAGTCGTTCCTGCGGTTGTGTCTGGGCTTCGCTCAGATCCGTATCTTAACAGACTTGGATGTGAGCGTGGTCTCGCTGCTCCGTTAGCACACTTTTGCTAACGTGCGTGCTTCATGAATCCCAATCTTAACATTTGGTGGTCCCACTGAGATCTGACTTGATTAGTGATTCAGGGGTTTTGGTTGGTTGTTTGCATGAAGGTTTTCCTAACTCTAATGGATTATAACCTCCTTAGCGG
>NZ_JAAEQH010000288.1 GCF_024231755.1 Neptuniibacter sp. | reverse complement strand
TCGGGATGGTACGTATATATATGACAGTGAGGGAAAACCTGTCGAGTTTCTAGCTTCAAGCTATGGCGAACTAGAATTCAGGACTGAATTTGAATATGATCATTTGGGGCGGGAAACCCAATATATCATGTATTCAGTGGATGGTTCGGTAAATCAAAAAGGTACATTCAAGTACAATACCGATGGAACTTACGAAGAGTCAACCTATCTCAACCGCGAAGGAGAGTTATCATTGATTGGTGTCAAAAAGTATGACCGCAATGACAACGTAATTGTGAGCATCTACTACCCATCAGAAGCTTACGGTGATGCTCGCACCAGTACGTACTCATATGAAGAGTTAGAACACGATCATCATGGTAATTGGACCAAACGATACGAGACTATTCAACCTGTTGATCATGATAGTGACGAGGTAGAAACAAGAAGCTTGGCTCAATTTCGCACTATTACCTATTACGATGAAACGCGATAGCTCTCCCAGGTAATATTTAACAGCCTAACAACTCATTGCAGTGCGACTGCCGGGGCGGTCTCCTTTGAGCTTAGACCCGCATCCGAAGACTTTCCATTTTCAGTCCGGTCGGCACGAGGGAATTAACATGTCTAACCAATACTCTCAATATTCTGCTATAATGCCAGCAAGGTTTGGG
>NZ_JAAEQH010000287.1 GCF_024231755.1 Neptuniibacter sp. | reverse complement strand
TCTGGCAATGAAAGTGCCTGATATTGAGCAGATCGAGATTGTAAAGAATGAGCGATGAATCGGTAACAGCAGAAGCAGGAAGAGGTTGGCGCCTTTGGTTGGTGCTGGTCCTGCTATTGCTTGTTGCTGTGGGTATTACTGCTCGTATGCTCTCCCTGTATGTGGAGGAACAGGCTTTCCTACAAACCCAGGGGGATGCTCGTACGCTGCGGACTGTTCAGGTGCCCGCGCATCGAGGAATTATTACAGATAGGAATGGTGAGCCGCTGGCGGTGAGTGCCCCAGTAGCGACGATCTGGGCTGATCCTGCGAAAACAGATCTGCAACATGCGTCTTTAGGTAAATTAGCTGCACTGCTAAAGACCAACAAGAAAAAACTGTTGGCAAAGTTAAATCAGGATCGTAGTCGTCGTTTTTTGTATCTACAGCGGCAGGCGACACCAGAACTGGCTGAACAGATTAGGGCTTTACGTATAAAAGGTATTCATGTCGATCGGGAATATAAGCGTTATTACCCGGCGGCAGAAGTAACAACCCATCTGGTTGGTTTTACCAATTTGGATGGTAAGGGTCAGGAAGGGTTGGAGCTGGCCTACGAGGATTGGCTGAAAGCGGATGCTGGTAAACAGTTGGTAATGAAGGATCGTTTAGGGCGAACCATTAAACATATCAACGAGGTAAAGCCAGCTCAGCATGGTAATGATATTGAACTAAGTATCGATCTTCGCCTTCAGTATCTTGCGTACCGAGAGCTAAAAGCGGCAGTGCAAGCGCATAACGCTGATGGTGGTTCATTGGTCATGCTGGATGTGGCTACAGGTGAAGTGTTAGCGATGGTTAATCAGCCATCCTATAACCCGAATGATCCACGTCAAAGAGTATCAAATGCCCTGCGTAATCGGGCTCTGACAGATACATTTGAACCCGGTTCTACGGTTAAACCGATGACAGTAGCTGCTGCATTGATGAGTGGCCAGTACTCACCTGAGTCGATGGTTGATACGTCACCGGGTTATATGAAAGTTAAGCGGAAAACGATTCGTGATCACCGCAATTATGGCGAGATTGATGTTTCAACCATTATTACCAAATCCAGTAATGTGGGAGTGACAAAACTATCGCTCAGCCTACCGGAAGGATCGGTTCGTAACCTGTACCACAACCTTGGGTTGGGCCAGGCAACGGGTATAGGTTTTCCGGGAGAGAGTACTGGTTATCTACCGTATCTGAACGAAAGGCAACTAATTGAAAGAGCCACGCTTTCTTATGGCTATGGTCTGTCTGTTACGCCGCTACAACTAGCGCAGTCGTATCTGGCACTGGCGAATGATGGTGTTGTTAGCCCGGTAAGTCTGATTCGTCAGAATGAGGCAGAGAAACCGGTACGGGTGATGCCAGCGCATGTTGCCCGCGAAGTACGCGAGATGATGGAGACGGTGATTAGTGTTAAAGGCACGGGGCGAAGAGCTGCTGTTCCGGGTTACCGGGTTGCCGGGAAAACCGGCACCGTACACAAAGTGGGGCGTGGCGGTTATATCGATGATCAGTATCTGTCGTTTTTTGCTGGTATGGCGCCAGCCAGTGATCCACGTTTGGTAACTGTAGTGATGGTTGATAACCCGAAAGGGCAGGAATATTACGGTGGTGAAGTGGCAGCTCCAGTGTTTTCTCGAGCTGTAGGTGGTGCGTTGCGGTTAATGAATATTCCACCAGATGATTGGCCTGAATTGAAGAAAGCAGATAAACAGATAGCGCAGAGGTAAACGATGCAAGCGCAAACCTGGACATTAGCAGAACTGATACCGGAGTGGGTTGAAAAATCTACTGCCGGTATTGTCGTTTCTGCACTGTCACAGGATAGTCGCGAAGTATCACAAGGTACGCTGTTTATTGCTCGCTCTGGTTTGCAATATAAAGTTTCGGATTTTGTCGAAGGTGCCGTAGCGAAAGGTGCTGTAGCGGTTCTGATTGATCCGCTGGATGCAGTTGAATGCCCTGAACTATCAGTGCCTGTAATTGCTATACCTGATCTGACTGAGAAACTGGGATTGATCGCCTCACGTTTCTATGCCGATCCAAGCAGTTCTCTGCGAGTGATTGGTATTACTGGCACTAATGGAAAAACCTCCTGTGCTCATTTTGTTGCTCAGGCGATGAACGCTCTGGATGTGAAAACTGCGATTATCGGTACCGTCGGTAACGGCTTTCCGGGCCAGTTGAGCTCAGCTACACATACCACCCCAGATGCGATTGGTCTGCAACGCCTGTTTGCTCAACTCAAGGAGCAGGGTGCAGAAGCGGTGGTGATGGAAGTATCCAGCCATGCATTAGAGCAAGGGCGGGTCGCTTCGGTAGATTTTGACTATGCGCTGTTCACTAATCTGAGCCGTGATCATCTGGACTATCACGGCACAATGGACGCTTATGGTGAGGCTAAGTCCATTCTGTTCCGTGAATATGATCTCAAGGCTGCGATTATCAATTCTGATGATGAGTATGGACGCAAGCTTCTTGCTGATAACTCTGTGAACGGCAAAAAAGTAGCGGTTGGGCGAATGCAGGGCGACTATGTGGCAGCTGCTTATCGTTTGGCGTTGCATGGTATTGAAGCGGAGCTAAAAACACCGGATGGTAACTTTGCTTTCTGCAGCAAAATCATCGGCGAGTTTAACTTGGATAACCTTCTGTTGGTTGCAGCAGTACTGGCGGAACAAGGTTTTAGTAAACAACAGATTGTAGATGGTTTGGCTGGGCTGGATTCTGTTCCAGGACGGATGCAGGCCATTGTTGCGGCGGACAAACCATTGGTTATTGTTGATTACGCTCATACGCCGGATGCACTCGAGAAAGCGCTGATGGCTGTACGTGCGCACACAGCAGGAACTTTGTGGTGTGTGTTTGGTTGTGGTGGCGACAGAGATCAGGGTAAACGTGAATTGATGGGCAAGATTGCAGACCAGTTGGCAGATCACTTGGTAGTCACTAGTGATAACCCTCGGTCAGAAAGGCCTGAACAGATAATAGAGATGATTCAGAGTGGTATCCATCAGCATATTCCGGCCATTGAGGCGGATCGTGCTGAGGCGATTGGTTTAGCTATCAAACAAGCTTCGCCGGAAGATGTGGTTTTGATCGCTGGTAAAGGACATGAAGACTATCAGGAAATTGCGGGCACTCGTTATCCGTTCAGTGATCTGGTGATTAGTAAACAGATTCTGGGGGTGGCGGCATGATCGGTAAATGGCAGCTTTCAGATCTGCAAAACCAGTTCTCTGGTGAACTGACTAAGAATGTAGCGTTTACCGGAGTAAGTACAGACACCCGTACTATTAAAAAAGGTGATCTGTTTATTGCATTGGTTGGGCCTAATTTTGATGGTCACAACTTTGTTGAGCAGGCGGTAGAGAAAGGGGCGGTTGCGGCAGTAGTATCGCGCAGGCTGGATCTTCCTGTACCGCAGTGGATAACACCAGATACTCGTATTGCTTTAGCGCAGGCCGCATTAGCAAATCGCCAACGTTTTAAAGGCCCGGTTTATGCGGTTACCGGTAGTAGCGGTAAAACAACTGTGAAAGAGATGTTGCACAGTATTTTGTCGCAGAATGCTCAGGTATTAGCGACCAAAGGTAACCTGAATAATGACTTTGGTGTGCCACTGACATTGTTATCTCTTACTGATCAAGATGAGA
Organism: Neptuniibacter sp.; assembly: GCF_024231755.1. GTDB lineage: Bacteria > Pseudomonadota > Gammaproteobacteria > Pseudomonadales > Balneatricaceae > Neptuniibacter. Next base: position 26,374 of record NZ_JAAEQH010000287.1, on the reverse strand, counting down.
TTGCTGTTATTGAGCAGGGTGCCAGTGCCCGTGGTGAGATCGCATATACCACAGAGCTTTCTTTGCCTGATGTGGCAATCCTTAATAATGCAATGGGTGCGCATCTGGAAGGTTTTGGTTCTCTGCAAGGAGTCGTTGAAACCAAGGCTGAGATCTACTCCAAGCTTGGAGAAACGGACGGTACGGCCATTATCAATCTGGATGATGAGCATGCCGGTTTCTGGTTGAATTATGTGTCCGGGCAAAAAACACTGACGTTTTCACTCAGTGATTCTGAAGCAGATATCTATGCGACAGATCTTAATACCTCTGCAAACGGTTGTTATAGCTTTAGGTTGCATAGAGGGGATGAGTCCAGCTCGGTGCGACTTTCAGTAATGGGTATTCATAATGTGGCTAATGCTCTTGCAGCAACAGCTGCCGTAAGTGCGCAGGGCATGGCACTGTCTGAAATCGCTGCTGGATTGGAGCAGTTTACGGCGGTTGCTGGACGAATGCGCCCACTTAAGAGTGTTTCTGGCGCATTGGTCATCGATGATAGTTACAACGCTAATCCGGGATCTGTTAAGGCAGCAATTGACCTGTTGGTCAGTTTGCCGGGTGAGTCGATATTGGTGTTAGGAGATATGGCTGAGTTGGGAGATGAAGCTTCCGAACAGCATGAAGAGGTAGGTTGTCGGGCAGCGCAGAAGGGGACCAGTCGTTTTATGGCGACTGGTGCGCTGTCCCGGCACTCTGTTGACGCTTATGCAGCGGCAGCGGGAAAGCATGGAATGCATTTTGAAACTAAAGATGAATTAATCGCTGAGCTAAAAAAAGTGGCCTGTGAAGGAGTGAATATCCTGATCAAAGGTTCCAGAAGCGCAGCAATGGATCAGGTTGTGAAAAGCCTGATGGAAGGGGAATAAAGGCGATGCTACCACTGTTAGCGGAATTGTTATCAGATTACTACAGCGGCTTTGCCGTATTTCAGTATCTGACTTTGAGAGGGATTTTTGGGGTGTTGACGGCCCTATTAATCGCTCTGTTGGTAGGTCCCTATATGATCAACAAGTTGCGTAGCAACCAGATTGGTCAGGCAGTGCGTGATGATGGACCGCAGACTCATTTGAGCAAAGCGGGTACGCCGACCATGGGTGGTGCATTGATACTGGTTGCTATTGCCATCAGTACGCTGCTTTGGAGTGATCTGACTAACAAGTATGTCTGGGTCACTTTGGGTGTAACGTTGATCTTTGGTGCAGTTGGCTGGGTAGATGATTATCGCAAAGTGGTTGAGAAAAATCCGCGTGGCCTTCCAGCGCGCTGGAAATATCTGTGGCAGTCTGTTGGCGGTTTTGGTGCAGCAGTCTTGTTGTATTTCTTCGCACAGACGCCTGCTGAAACTTCCTTGCTGATTCCGTTTTTGAAAGATGTATCAATTGAGCTGGGCATCTTTTTTATCGTGTTTACTTACTTCGTGATTGTGGGTAGCTCCAATGCGGTAAACCTTACCGATGGTCTGGACGGCCTGGCAATCTTGCCAACAGTACTCGTGGCGGGTGCTTTGGGTGTATTTGCATATTTGTCTGGCCATAGCCAGTTTGCTGATTATCTGTTGATTCCGTACGTGGCAGGTTCTGGTGAACTGATTATTTTCTGCGGTGCGATTGTTGGGGCCGGTTTAGGGTTCCTTTGGTTTAACACCTATCCAGCGCAGGTATTTATGGGTGATGTAGGTGCATTATCACTAGGTGCAGCTTTGGGCGTTGTGGCAGTTATCGTACGTCAGGAACTTGTATTGGTAATTATGGGTGGTGTTTTTGTAGCAGAAACTATCTCGGTAATTCTGCAGGTAGCTTCATTCAAACTGACCGGACGACGTATCTTCCGCATGGCACCGTTGCATCACCACTTTGAGCTTAAAGGTTGGCCGGAGCCACGTGTCATTGTGCGCTTCTGGATTATCACTGTTGTATTGGTGCTGATTGGTCTGGCGTCACTGAAGATTCGTTAAAAGAAAGATATAGAATTAAGGCAAAGAAATGAGTTTGATCGCCAGTGACAATTTTAAAATTGTAATCGGTTTAGGCAAGACCGGGCTGGCGTGCGCGCGTTTTCTGGCAGGAAAAGGTGTGGCCTTTTCTGTGTGTGATAGCCGTGAAAACCCTCCCGGAGCTGATGAGTTAGCTGCAGAATTTCCAGATGTCGAATTGCGCTGCGGCGACTTTGATGCAAATTACCTTAAGTCTGCTAGCGAGCTGATCTTAAGCCCCGGTGTGGCCCAAAGTGAGCCTGCTATCCGTGAAGCTGTTGCGGCAGGGGTTAAATTAAGTGGTGATATTGATCTGTTCTGCCGTGAAGTCACTGCGCCAATTATCGCGATTACCGGTTCTAATGCGAAAAGTACTGTTACGGTTCTTGTTGGTGAGATGGCTGCGGAAGCGGGGCTGAACGTAGGTGTGTGTGGCAATATCGGTACTCCTGTACTGGATATGCTGCAAGAGGCAGAGAAAGATCTTTATGTAATGGAGCTTTCCAGCTTCCAGTTGGAGACTGCCAATGACCTCCGTGCAGAAGTTGCTACTGTTCTAAATATCAGCCCTGATCATCTTGATCGCTATGATTCCATGCAGGATTACTACAAAGCCAAGCACCGTATTTTCCGAGGCGCGAAGCATGTAGTAATCAATAGAGATGATGCACTGACTTCGCCTCTATTACCTACGGGAGTTGATACCCGTGCTTATCATCTGGGTAAGCCCGATCTCAAACTATTTGGCTTGATTGAAGAAGAGGGTGAAACCTATTTAGCTCTTGGTCTGGAAAAATTACTACCAGTTTCAGAGCTTAAGATCCGTGGTAGCCACAATATGGCTAATGCTTTGGCTGCTTTGGCTTTGGGTCAAGCGGCAGGGTTGCCGATAGATGCGATGCTCAATGCACTGCGTGATTTTGGTGGTTTGGATCATCGTTGTCAGTGGGTAGCGGATAAAAAAGGCGTCAGTTATTTCAACGATTCTAAGGGAACCAATGTTGGGGCAACAGTTGCTGCCCTGAACGGCCTTGGTGAAACGCTTCAGGCTTCGCAGAAGATTATTCTGGTTGCAGGTGGTGTAGGCAAAGGTGCCGAATTTTCTGAACTGGCAGCGCCAATGGCTCAATACTGTCGTGCGCTTGTGTATATAGGTGAAGATGGTCAGCAGCTGGCGGATGCTTGTGGTGAGATAGAAAAACAACCTGCTGAGGATATGTTTAAGGCGGTTCAAACATCAGCAGGATTGGCTCAAGAAGGTGATATTGTTCTGCTTTCTCCAGCTTGTGCCAGCTTTGATATGTTTAGTGGTTTTCCTGAACGGGGTGAGAAGTTTGTAGCTGCTGTTGCAGAGTTGGGGAACTCGGAATGAATGCTCAGGCGTTGAATCCGTTCAAACTGTTCTCGTTCAGGAGAGAGTTACAGCCTAAGACGGCTAATGTCGTGTTGCCGTTTGATCCCTGGGTGTTAAGTTGTGCTGCAGCGTTGATCCTGATCGGATTTGTGATGATTAGTTCAGCATCACTGGATGTGGCGTTAAAGAATAATGGAACACCTTATTTCTATGTGATCCGCCAAGCAATCTTTATTTCGATCTCTATAGTAGGGGCGATTATTGTTTGGCGTATACCGCTTTCATTCTGGGAGCGAACCGGGCATTGGTGGATGATCGCAGCAGGCGTATTGCTGATTCTGGTGTTGATCCCTGGTGTTGGGAAAATAGTTAATGGTAGTCGCCGCTGGTTACCGCTTGGGCCACTTAACCTGCAGGCTTCTGAGGTAGCGAAGTTTTGTATGGTGATGTACATGGCGGGGTATCTGGTACGTCGTCTGGATGAGGTGCGTAGCAGTTGGAAAGGGATAGCAAAACCGACGCTTCCTTTGGGTATCTTCTGCATTCTGCTCTACTTTGAGCCGGATTTCGGAGCGCTAGTTGTGCTGATGGGCACCGTGATGGGGATGATCTTTCTGGGGGGGATGCGCTTTTCCCAATTCCTCATGGTGATCTCTAGTGTTATTGCATTGCTGGTGGCGGTTGTTGGATTGCAGCCCTATCGTATGGCGCGCTTGCAGAGCTTTTTGGACCCTTGGTCAGATCCTTTCGGTACAGGCTATCAGCTTTCGCAGGCTCAGATAGCGTTTGGTCGTGGTGAGTGGTTTGGAACGGGCTTAGGTAACAGTGTACAGAAACTGTTTTATCTACCGGAGGCGCACACGGATTTTGTGTTCTCTGTACTGGCTGAAGAATTGGGCTTTATCGGCGCAGCAGCACTGATCATTCTGTTTGCTGTTCTGATTGTGAATATTTTCAGAATTGGACGTCGGGCCGAGAAAACCAAAGCATTTTTTAAAGCCTATGTTTGCTACGGCTTTGGGATTATTTTTGCGGGGCAGGCACTAATCAACATTGGTGTGAATGTGGGTGCTCTGCCAACTAAAGGCCTGACTTTGCCGTTGGTTAGTTATGGTGGCAGTAGTTTGTTGGTCAGCTGCGCGATGTTGGCGGTTATTTTACGAGTGGATTACGAATTGAAGGCAGATAAAGGTTCCAGTGGCGCAAAGCAGCCTGCTAAAAGCAAAGTTAAAGCCCAGGGGGAGCAGGTATGAGCGATAAAACGCAATCTGTTGCTCTGATTATGGCAGGTGGAACTGGTGGTCATGTATTCCCAGCGTTGGCAACTGCTGAAAAGTTACAGGAACAAGGTGTTCATGTGGAGTGGCTGGGTTCTCGACATGGTATGGAGGCTGATCTTGTCTCTGGATCTGGAATTAAGTTCCACTCAATCGATGTAAAAGGCCTGCGTGGTAAAGGTAAATTAAGCCTGTTATTAGCGCCTTTTAAATTGTTGCTTGCCCTTTGGCAGGCCTTATCCGTACTGCGTAGAGTGGAACCTGATGTGGTTCTGGGAATGGGAGGCTTTGCTTCTGGCCCAGGAGGTTTGGCTGCTTGGCTGTGTCGAAAACCTCTTATTATTCACGAGCAGAATGCAGTAGCGGGTATGACTAATAAACTGCTATCGCGTTTTGCAAAGAAAACGTTGGAAGCGTTTAAAGGTGCTTTCAAGTCAGGAGTCGAAACAACGTCGGTAGGAAACCCGGTTCGTGGCAGCATCTTAAGTATGGGTAATCCTGATGACCGGATGCTAAGTCGTGAGGGGAAAATTCGCTTGTTGGTTGTTGGTGGTAGCCTTGGGGCTAAGGCAATCAATGACCTGCTTCCAGAAGTACTGGCTGAACTATCTGAAGAGCAGCGGCCGGAAGTTTGGCACCAAACCGGTAAGCGAAATATTGAAGAAACGCTGCAGAGATATGAGCAGTTCGGAGTAAACGATTGTAAGGTCGTTCCGTTTATTGATGGTATGGATGAGGCTTACGCGTGGGCTGATGTGGTGTTATGTCGTGCTGGAGCTCTGACTGTGAGCGAGCTGTCGATTGCCGGTGTAGCTTCGGTTTTGGTGCCCTTCCCATTCGCAGTTGATGATCATCAGACAAAAAATGCAGGTTATCTGGCAGATGAAGGTGCAGCAGTGTTAGTGCAGCAGTCCGACTTGAGTAAAGAGCGTCTGCGGAAACTGTTAACAGAACAATTAAGTCAGCGCGAAGTGCTGATAGAGATGGCAAATAAGGCTAAAGCACTGGGTAGACCCGCAGCGCGCGATGAAGTGGCCAAGGTTTGTCTTGAGGCAATTGGATAATGACACAAGATAATAAAGCGTTTACCCGTTTTGAAATCCCAGAAATGCGCCGTATCAGCCGTATCCACTTTATTGGGATTGGTGGTGTAGGCATGTGCGGCATTGCCGAAGTGTTGCTGAATCAGGGTTATAAAATCTCTGGCTCAGATATTAAAGCATCTGCTACTACCAATCGTCTGCAAGGCTTGGGCATGGATATCTTTATCGGTCATGCTCAAGAGAATATTGTTGATGTAGACGTGGTAGTGGTATCCACCGCAGTGAACGAAGAAAATCCAGAAGTCATTGCCGCTCGTGAACAGCGTATCCCTATTGTTCGTCGCGCAGAGATGCTGGCAGAGCTGATGCGTTATCGTCATGGTATTGCAGTGGCAGGTACTCACGGTAAAACCACTACTACCAGTTTGTTGGCTTCGATCTTTGCTGAAGGTGAACTTGATCCGACTTTTGTTATCGGTGGTCGTCTAAACAGCGCTGGAACCAATGCCAAGATGGGAACAAGTCGTTATCTGGTTGCTGAAGCTGATGAGAGTGACGCGTCATTCCTGCATCTACAGCCGATGGTAGCGATTGTGACCAACATCGATGCAGATCATATGGAAACATATGAGAATGATTTCTCCCGCTTAAAGAAAACCTTTGTTGAGTTCCTGCACAACCTTCCATTTTATGGTCTGGCAGTTATGTGTACCGATGACCCGGTGGTATGTGAAATCCTGCCGGAAGTAAGTCGCCCAGTTATTACCTACGGTGTTAATGAAGACGCTGACTACCGTGCAGAGAATATCCGCCAGGAAGGAATGTGCACCAGATTCACTGCGAAACGCCCTGAAGGTTTTGCTGATCTTGAAATCTCGTTGAATATGCCAGGGCATCATAATGTCTTGAATGCATTGTCCTGCATCGCTGTTGCAACCGATGAAGGTATTGCTGATGCCGCAATCTGTAAGGCATTAGAAGAGTTTGAGGGTGTAGGCCGTCGTTTCCAGATCCTGGGTGATGTGCCTGTATCTGGTGGAGATGTGATGCTGGTTGATGATTATGGCCATCACCCGCGTGAAGTTAATGCCGTTGTTAAAGCAGTACGTGAAGGCTGGCCGGAGAAACGTCTGGTTATGATTTATCAGCCTCACCGCTTCAGCCGTACCCGCGATCTGTATGAAGACTTTGTGGAAGTGCTATCTGAAGTGGATGTACTTCTTCTATTGGAGGTTTATGCCGCAGGTGAGGAACCAGTGGCTGGTGCTGATAGCCGTAGTTTGTGCCGCAGTATTCGCCAGCGTGGACGTATTGATCCTGTCTTTGTCAGCGATAAGGATGGGGTTGCCGATGTATTGAAAGATATCCTGCAACCGGGCGACCTGTTATTGACGCAGGGTGCGGGCGATATCACTGCGCTTGCGCATCAGTTGAACCAGCTTTCTCTGGTAGCAGAGGAGGGTGAGGCGTGACTTATCAGGTAGATGAGCAGCTAAAATCTGCCCTAGGCCGTGTTGCTGTTGTTTATGGCGGTAACTCATCTGAGCGTCCTGTATCCCTGAAGAGTGGTGCGGCTGTTTTAGCAGGATTGCAGCGCGCAGGTGTTGATGCATTTGGTATCGATCTGTGTGGAGACGATAACACTCAAAGCCCGCTTCAGCAGTTGGAATCTGAGTCTTTCGACCGAGCGTTTCTGATTTTGCATGGTCCAGGTGGTGAAGATGGGACAATACAGGGTGTATTGGAGTTTTTAGGCCAGCCCTACACCGGTAGTGGAGTAGCTGCTTCTGCCATCGGCATGGATAAGCTGCGTACCAAACAACTATGGATTGGTGCGGGCCTGCCAACGCCAAAGTTTGCAGTGTTGAACAATGCTTCTGATCTTCAGAAAGTTGTTGAACAACTTGGCTCTCCAATCATTGTTAAGCCTGCTCATGAAGGTTCAAGCATCGGGATGAGCAAGGTTACAGACCAGAATGGATTAGCGGAAGCGCTGGCAGCAGCAAATGAGTTCGACCGCAGTGTTATTGCTGAAAGCTGGATGTCGGGTAGTGAATTTACAGTGGCGATACTGAATGGAAAGGCTCTGCCTCCAATTAGACTGATAACCAGCCATGAGTTTTATGATTTCAACGCTAAATATGTCTCCAACGATACCCAATATAAGTTTGAGACAGGCTTGAACACGATGGAAGTTGATGAACTAAAGCAGCTAGCAGTTGATGCATTTGATGCAGTGGGTTGCCGAGGTTGGGGGCGTGTTGATGTGATGCAGGATAGGGATGGTAATTTCCAGCTACTGGAGATCAATACTGCTCCGGGCATGACCGATCATAGTCTGGTACCAATGGCTGCAGCAGAGGACGGCATTCCTTTTGAGCAGTTGGTGGTCGAGATTCTTCAAGCTGGACTGGAGTAAAAAAGGTGAAACTGTTCCGCTTCCAAAAGCAGGTTGAAACGGCTGAGGAACCTCAAAAAGGTGCTAGTCGTGAATACCCTGAACACAAGGAAGCTGAACACACTGACAATACGATTGAACAGGATTGGTGGTGGCAACCATTCTGGACATTCTCAGCGCTGTTTATTTTTGCAGGTGTGCTTTGGAGTGTTGGGGTGCAGATGTGGCAGTGGCTGGATCGCCCGGTAGATAAAGTAGTGATTTTTGGCACTGCGCAGCATCTGGACAGAAAGCAGTTGGCGCTGGATATTACTGATGATCTTGAGCAATCGTTGCTGCAAGTGAACATAGAATCAGTCCAGGAATTGGTCAAAGAGCAACCTTGGGTTCGGGTGGCTGCTATAAAAAGGGATTGGCCATCGACCCTGATTGTGAATATTGAGGAAGAGGTACCTGTTGCTCGCTGGGGTGAGCGTGGGCTTCTGAATCATCAAGGTGATATTTTTTGGCCTGAGTTGAAGGAAGAGTATAGAGCGCTGCCTCGATTGAGTGGTCCTGCACCGGATACGGAAAGGGTAATGTCGCAGTTTCATGACCTGAACCAGATGTTCCGACCTGTGGGTTTGAGTGTAGTAAGTCTTGATCTGGAAGCACGAGGTGCATGGACTCTGGAATTGGATAATCAGATTCGAGTTGTTGTAGGGCGCGAGTCGGTTAATGAGCGCTTACAACGTTTTCTGGACCTGTATCAGCTGCGTTTAGCTGAGAAAGCTGCAGATATTGAAAAGATAGATATTCGCTATACCCATGGTGTAGCTGTGAAATGGCGACCTAGGCCTGATGAAGAAAATGCGGGATAAAGCAGAATGAACCATACGATGGACAGCAATATGATCGTTGCACTGGATATCGGTACCTCTAAGGTGCTGTGTTTGGTGGGCGAGGTAAATGTGGATGGCGCCATCGAAGTGATCGGTATTGGTTCACATCCATCGCGAGGCCTGAAAAAAGGTGTAGTGGTTAATATTGAATCCACAGTGAGTTCAATTCAGCGCGCTGTGGAAGAAGCTGAATTAATGGCAGGCTGTAAGATCCATTCGGTTACTGTAGGTATCGCGGGTAGCCATATTAACAGCCTTAACTCTCACGGCATTGTTGCCGTTAGAGATCGTGAAGTGACTGAATATGATCTGGAACGTGTGATTGATGCTGCTCGTGCAGTAGCGATTCCTGCTGATCAGAAGATTTTGCATATTCTGCCTCAAGAATACGAGATTGATAGCTCTGAAGGGATTAAAGAGCCTCTTGGCATGTCTGGGGTGCGTCTGGAAGCCAAAGTACATCTGGTAACCGGATCCGTAAATGCGGCGCAGAATATAGAGAAGTGTGTCCGTCGCTGTGGTCTTGAAGTTGATGCATTAGTGCTGGAGCAGCTGGCATCGAGTTATTCGGTGCTGACCGAGGATGAGAAAGAGCTGGGTGTTTGTATGGTGGATATAGGAGGTGGTACCTCTGATATCTCTATCTTCACTGGTGGCTCTATTCGCCATACGGCGGTTATTCCTATTGCTGGCGATCAGGTGACGAATGATATTGCTATGGCGCTTCGTACTCCAACGCAGCATGCAGAAGAGATCAAAGTTAAGTATGCCTGTGCATTGGCGCAGTTAGCTTCAGAAGGTGAGACGGTGAAAGTTCCAGGCGTAGGCGAAAGGCCAGCGCGTGATCTGTCTCGACAGGCTTTGGCAGAGGTTGTTGAACCGCGTTACGAAGAGCTGTTTTCGTTGATCCAGGCTGAGCTACGTAAGAGTGGATTCGAAGATTTGGTTGCTGCAGGTATTGTCCTGACTGGCGGTACCTCAAAAATGGAAGGTGCAGTTGAACTTGCAGAAGAGATTTTCCATATGCCGGTCAGGTTGGCGAAGCCTCATGGGGTTAAAGGGATGGAGGATTACCTGAACAGCCCTATTTATGCGACTGGAATGGGATTGCTTCAGTATGCGAAGCAGGATCATGTGGCGGGTTCGGTATCAGAGTCTGTAGAACCGGAACCAGCAAGCAGAGAAAGTGTTTTGAATAAAATGAAAGCTTGGTTTCAGGGAAATTTCTAAATCGGGTTTTCGTCGAAAAAGTTTATTGGTTTATGTTCGCTGCCTGATGATGTGGGCAGATTAACGTAGGGATAGTACTTGGCAGGGTACTAAAGGAGCTGACAATGTTTGAGCTGTTGGATAGCGTACCGCAGAATGCTGTGATTAAGGTTATTGGCGTTGGTGGTGGCGGTGGCAACGCTGTTAAGCACATGGAGAGTGGTGATCTGGAAGGGGTGGAATTTGTTTGTGCAAATACAGATGCACAGGCGCTGTCTTCTATGACTTCCCAGAAAGTGATTCAGTTAGGTAATACGCTGACAAAAGGGCTGGGTGCCGGAGCTAACCCAGATGTGGGTCGTCAGGCAGCGATCGAAGATCGTGAACGTATCTCCGAGATGTTAAGCGGTGCAGATCTGGTCTTCATCACTGCTGGCATGGGTGGTGGCACAGGTACAGGAGCAGCCCCTATCGTTGCCGAAGTTGCCAAAGAGATGGGGATTCTGACTGTAGCCGTTGTGACTAAACCTTTCCCTTTTGAAGGTCGTAAGCGCATGCTGATTGCTACAGAAGGGATTAAAGAGCTACGCGAGAACGTAGACTCACTGATCATCATTCCAAATGAAAAGCTGATGCAGGTTTTAGGTCGTAACTGCAGTCTTTTAAACGCTTTCCAATCTGCAAATGATGTTCTTAAAGGCGCGGTGCAAGGTATCTCTGACCTGATTACCCGTCCGGGTATGATCAACGTGGACTTTGCTGATGTACGTACCGTGATGTCGGAAATGGGCATGGCTATGATGGGTACCGGACATGCGCGTGGCGAAAATCGTGCCGCAGAAGCTGCAGAAGCTGCTATTAAAAGCCCACTTCTTGATAACCTGGATCTGTGTGGTGCCAGCGGTATTTTGGTGAATATCACTGCTGGTATGGATTTGAGCCTGGGTGAATTTACCGAAGTAGGTAACCAGATCGAAGAGTATGCTTCGGATAATGCGACTATTGTGATCGGTACAGTAATCGAGCCTGAAATGTCGGATGAGATTAAGGTTACCGTTGTAGCAACAGGTTTGGATAAGCCTCAGGAAGTTGCTCGTCCAGTCTCTGAAAATATGAAAAAGGTAGATGGTTCTCTGGATCTGGAACAGATCGATCTACCTACTATTTTGCGTCGCAAAAAAAATGAGGCGCTTGAGGGGCCTGCTGAAGCCCAGGATGAGATGCTGCAGCATACGGGAACAGAAGGCGATTCGGGTTATTTGGATATCCCGACTTTCCTGCGTAAACAGGCAGACTAAAGGTGTAGAGGCTTTCTAAATAGTCATTTTTTTGTTAATATCGCGCGCTAGTGTGGCCCACATTATATTTGGCAGACAGAATGATTAAGCAGAGAACGTTAAAAAATAGTATTAAAGCAACCGGAATCGGTTTACACACAGGCCAGAAAGTTTATCTGACCCTGCGCCCGGCTCCAGTAAATACAGGTATCGTCTTCCGTCGTGTAGACCTAGAACCTGTAGTTGAAATTCATGCGCATGCGCACAATGTTGCAGATACAACGTTGTCTACTAACCTGGCTAAAGATGGTGTGCGAATTGCCACTGTTGAGCATTTGCTGTCTGCGATGGCAGGTCTGGGCATTGATAATGCGTATGTAGATCTGAGCGCTGAAGAAGTGCCAATTATGGATGGTAGTGCGGCACCGTTTGTCTTCCTGATTCAGTCCGCTGGTCTGGAAGAGCAGGAAGCGGCTAAGCAGTTTATCCGAATTAAGAAAGAAGTTACTGTTGAACATGAAGGCAAGTCTGCAACCTTCAAGCCGTTTGATGGTTTTAAAGTAGGCTTCAAGATTGACTTTGATCACCCTGCTTTTGAAGGTCGTAACATGGAGTCCTGCTTGGATTTCTCTAGCACTTCCTTTGTAAAAGAAGTAAGCCGTGCGCGTACCTTCGGTTTCATGAGTGATTATGAGTACCTGCGTTCTCAGAATTTGGCGTTAGGTGGCAGTTTTGATAATGCCATTGTTGTTGACGACTACCGTATTCTTAACGAAGACGGTCTGCGTTACGACGATGAGTTTGTTAAGCATAAGGTTCTGGATGCGGTTGGTGATCTGTACCTGCTAGGCAAGAGCCTGATTGGCGAGTTCTTCGGAGATAAATCTGGTCACTATCTGAATAACTGCCTGCTACGTGAGCTTCTGGCTAATGAAGATGCTTGGGAAGTGGTTACTTTTGAAGATAACGAACAGGCAGCTCCAATCTCCTATCAGAAGCCGATTTTAGCTGGCTGATAGCCTCGATTGATAAGAAGCCGAACCTAAGTGTTCGGCTTTTTTTTGCACTTTTTTTATGGAATTAAATATTTACCCTTTTAGATTCAATTTTTGCCCCCAATAAAGGTAGAATGCTGAGTTAATTTTTCGCCGCACAAGGTGCGGAGAGCGGGTTTTAGACTTTATAGGTATAAGTCGAGTTATGCTGACAGGACTGTTTAAGAAAGTTTTTGGTAGTAAGAATGACCGTGAACTGAAACGCATGGGTAAGATCGTTAAAGCGATCAATGCGTTGGAAGTTGATTTGGAAAAGCTTACTGATGAAGAGTTAAAGGCAAAAACGGTTGAGTTCCGTCAGCGTCTTGAAGATGGCGCAACACTGGATCAGATCCTTCCGGAAGCTTTCGCTACGGTTCGTGAAGCATCAAAGCGTGCTATGGGGATGCGCCACTTTGATGTGCAGATGATCGGTGGTATGACTCTGCATGAAGGTAAAGTTGCTGAGATGCGTACCGGTGAAGGTAAAACTCTGGTGGGAACACTGGCGGTTTACTTGAATGCTCTACCGGGAGCAGGTGTTCACGTGGTAACAGTGAACGATTATCTGGCTAGTCGAGATGCAGAGTGGATGCGTCCACTGTATGAAGCTCTAGGTTTAACTGTGGGCGTAGCTCTTTCTGGTCAGGACCCAATGACTAAGCGTGCAGCATACGCATCTGATATCACTTACGGTACCAATAATGAATTTGGATTCGATTATCTGCGCGACAATATGGCGTTCAGTACCGATGAAAAAGTTCAGCGTGGTTTTAACTTCGCAGTAGTCGATGAAGTAGACTCGATCCTGATCGATGAAGCACGAACGCCATTGATTATCTCTGGTCCTGCTGAAGACAGCTCCCAGCTATATATCGCTATTAACCAGCTTATCCCTAAACTGAGCCGTTTTGATGGAGAGATCGATCTGAAGGATGAGACTCAGGTAATTGATGAGCACTTTGTGGTTGATGAGAAGAACCGTACTGTAGAGTTAACAGAAGCGGGTCATACAGCGGTTGAGGATATGTTAACCGAGATGGGGCTGCTGGAAGAGGGTGAAAGCCTCTACGCACCTCAGAACCTGAATTTCTTGCACCATGTTTTGGCTGGTTTGCGTGCGCATAATCTGTATCAGCGTGATGTGGATTACATCGTTCAGAACAACGAAGTGGTTATCGTTGATGAGCACACTGGTCGTATCATGCCAGGTCGTCGTTGGTCAGAAGGTCTGCATCAGGCCGTTGAAGCGAAAGAGGGCGTATCGGTTCAGAACGAAAGTCAGACCTTCGCTTCTACTACTTTCCAGAACTACTTCCGTTTGTATGACAAATTGGCTGGAATGACGGGTACTGCGGATACAGAAGCATTCGAGCTGCGTCAGATTTATGGACTGGATGTAATTGTTATTCCAACCAATAAACCAATCGCGCGTAAAGATGAAAACGATCTGGTTTATCTGACAGTTGAGGAAAAGTACGAAGCGATTATTAAAGAGATTCGTGCATGTCAGGAAGCGCGTCGACCAGTGCTGGTGGGTACCGCATCTATCGAGTCTTCCGAACTGATCTCTTCTTTGCTTAAAAAAGAAAAGATTCAGCACAATGTACTTAACGCAAAAAACCATGGTGGTGAAGCAACAGTTATTGCAGAAGCGGGCCGTCCTGGTTCTGTAACTATTGCTACCAACATGGCAGGTCGTGGTACCGATATTGTGCTGGGCGGTAAGCTGGAAGCAGAAATTGACGCTCTGGATAACCCGTCTGAAGAAAAAATTGCAGAACTGACGGCTGCCTGGGAAAAACGCCATCAGGAAGTGTTAGAAAATGGTGGTCTGCACATTGTTGGTACAGAACGTCATGAATCACGTCGTATCGATAATCAGCTGCGTGGCCGTGCGGGTCGTCAGGGTGATCCAGGTTCCTCTCGTTTCTTCCTGTCTCTGGAAGATGATCTAATGCGAATCTTTGCATCAGACCGTGTGCGTCAGCTGATGCAGGCTCTGGGTATGGAGCGTGGTGAGGCTATTGAGCATAAGATGGTGAGCAACGCTATCGAGAAAGCCCAACGTAAAGTGGAAGGGCGTAACTTCGATATCCGTAAGCAGCTTCTGGAATACGATGATGTGGCCAACGATCAGCGTTCAGTGATCTATGAGCAGCGTAATGAGCTGATGGCGACAGATGATATCTCTGAAACAGTTAACGCTGTTCGTGATGAAGTAATCGCTAACAAATTCAGCGAATATATTCCTCCACAGAGTCTGGAAGAGCAGTGGGATGTTCCTGGTCTGGAAAAAGCGCTGGAAACAGATTTTGCCGTGAAAATCCCTGTTCAGGAGTGGCTTGACGAGGATGACACGCTGCATGAAGAGACCCTGCATCAGAAGATTCAGGACTATATTCTGGATGTTTATAAGCAGAAAGAAGAGCAGGTGGGTGAAGCCACTATGCGTAACTTTGAGAAGCAGGTGATGCTTCAGGTGCTGGATACTCTCTGGAAGGAGCACTTGCAGACTATGGATCATCTGCGTCAGGGTATTCACTTGCGTGGATATGCGCAGAAAAACCCTAAGCAGGAATACAAGCGTGAGTCTTTCCACCTGTTCCAGGATCTGCTGGATAACATCAAGCGTGATGTGATTCGAATCCTGTCCCATGTTCAGGTCCAACAGCCAGAAGATGTTGAAGCAATGGAACAGCAGCGTCGGGAGCAGGCTGAACGTCAGCAGATGGACTTTACTCATGATCAGAGCTCAGCAATGCGTGAAGAAGGCTCAGCGGATCAAGCAGAAGATGAGCAGCAACCAGAAACCTTCGTACGTGAAGGTCGTAAAGTTGGTCGCAATGAGCCTTGTCCTTGTGGTTCAGGCAAGAAATATAAGCAGTGCCACGGTAAGCTAGCTTAAATATTTAGGCTGTAAAGGTATAACCGAGGAAGCAGCAATAGGCTGCTTTCTTTTTCTCTGGAGAAAATAAGATGGCTGTAGGTCCAGCAACTTTTCCTGAAGTGATGCATCCGGTAGCCGGATTTAAATTAGGAACCGCTTCCGCAGGTGTTAAAACCCCGGGTCGTAAAGATTTGGTGCTGATGGAACTTTGTGAAGAAGCAACTATTGCCGGTGTTTTTACTCTGAATGCTTTCTGTGCCGCTCCGGTACAGATCTGTAAAAAGCATATGCCAGAAGCCGCAACGCGTTATCTGGTAGTTAATACGGGTAACGCTAATGCTGGCACGGGTGAAGAGGGTTATCAGGATGCTGTTACTACCTGCCAGGCGGTGTCTGATCTTTGTCAAACTCCGTTAGCATCGGTACTGCCATTCTCTACGGGTGTGATTGGAGAAAAGTTACCAGTAGAGAAGCTGGTGGAAGCTATGCCAGCAGCCAAGTCTGCATTGGCTGAAGATGGATGGGATGATGCCGCAGAAGGCATTCTGACAACGGATACTCGTATCAAAGGTGCGTCACGTCAGTTTGAATACCAGGGTAAGGCAGTGACTCTGACCGGTATCTCTAAAGGTTCCGGTATGATCAAGCCTAATATGGCGACTATGTTAGGTTATGTTGCCACAGACGCTGAAGTGGATTCAGAGCTGCTACAGTCACTGTTAAGCGACGCTACAAACTGCTCCTTCAACCGAATTACTGTGGATAGTGATACCTCTACAAACGACTCTTGTATGTTGGTTGCAACAGGTAAATCTGGTGTTGTAGTTAGTGCCGAAGACCAGAATTTGTTGAGCCAATTTAAAGAAGCTCTAAATGGGGTTATGCAGGAGTTGGCTCACGCAATTGTCCGCGATGGAGAGGGCGCGACTAAGTTTGTCACTGTTCAGGTGGAATCAGCCACCACTCAGGATGAAGCGCTAAAAACCGCTTTTGAAATTGCGCATTCGCCCTTAGTAAAAACAGCGCTATTTGCATCTGATCCAAACTGGGGACGCATTTTGGCTGTGGTTGGGCGTGCTGGAATAGATAACCTCGATCTGGAAGCTTTGCAGATCTACCTGGGTGATGTTTGTATTGTAAGTAAGGGTGGCCGCGATGCTCAGTATACAGAGGAAGCGGGTCAGGCTGTGATGGATCAGGAGGAGATACTAATTCGCGTGGTCTTAAATCGTGGCGATATAGCTGAAACTGTGTGGACTACTGATCTGTCCCACGGCTATGTGAGTATCAATGCGGACTATCGCAGTTAATCAGGTAGTTCTTTGATGGGTAATAAAATAGTTCACGTTGCTGCTGCCGCGATTAGAAACGCCGATAGACAGATTCTGATTGCTAAGCGCCCTGATGATAAGCATCAGGGCGGGCTGTGGGAGTTTCCTGGTGGTAAGGTAGAGCCTGGTGAGCCAGTTGTTGAAGCTCTGCAGCGTGAGCTACATGAGGAGCTGGGAATCGATGTGATTGCATGCCGGCCATTGATTCAAGTCCCCTACCATTACCCTGATAAGTCTGTTTTCCTTGATGTATATGAGGTATCTGCTTTTGAGGGTGAGCCTTGGGGTAAAGAAGGTCAACCTGTTAAATGGGCATCTGAAACGGAGCTTGAGTCTTATGCTTTCCCCGCGGCGAATAAACCAATTCTTAACGCCTGTCTGCTGCCTGATTCACTAGCGATTACGCCTTTTGATTGTTCTGACTTCTCTGATGGTTCTGACAAAAAGTTGCTCGGTTTTGTCGAAAAGGCCCTGTTGAATGGTGCCGGCGGCGTTATGCTCCGACTAGATGGCTTGAGCAATGTAAGTTCAACTGATACTTCATCATCTAAGAAAGATGCGATTGGTAAGGTTCGGGATCTTTGCCAGTCAACTGGTAACTTTTTAAGTGTTAACTGTTCGATCGAATTGGCAAATGCTCTACAGTTAGATGCTGTCCATCTAACCTCCGAGCGTCTGGTAAATATACCTGAAAGAAGTGCATTTTACGGTCGATGGCTAAGTGCTTCCTGCCATAATGAGGAGCAGGTCGCGATGGCGCTTGAGAAGGGAGTGGATTTTATCTTTCTCTCGCCAGTAAATATTACAACTTCACACCCGGAAGCTCGGCCGCTCGGCTGGGAACGATACAAGGAAATTGTATCTCAATGCACCGTGCCAGTTTATGCTCTTGGAGGGATGGACCTGGATGATCTCAATCTGGCGATTGAGAGTGGCGGTCAGGGTATTGCTGCAATCAGTGCATGGTTGACGGTTTAGTTGAAGATGAATCTTGAAGAGTTGAAGGTTGATCTTTATCTATTTGTTCTTCAAGTTCTCCGCTGCTGAAATCGCTGGCTGATTTTGACTCCGGAATCGAGTATTCCTCATTAGCCCAAGCACCCAAATCAATCATTTTGCAGCGTTCACTGCAAAAAGGGCGATGAGGATTGGAGCTATCCCATTCCTGCTCTTTTTCACATGTTGGGCATTTAACTATCGATTTGCTCATTTCAGGCCTGTTTTGCAAGTTGTATCAATTGCTCATGCAACGTTGATATTTCTGTGTCGAGGTGGGCAAGATCAGAGTCGTTACTGATTACTGAGTCTGCTTTATCCAGCCGTTCTTGACGTGCCATCTGGGCATTAATTATAGCTTTTACTTGTTCTTCATTGTTGTTATCACGAGACATTGTTCGCTGGAGCTGAATCTCTACTGGAACATCAATTACAACCACATGATCAACCAGTTGGTATTGATCTGTTTCAAGTAAAAGTGGTGAAGCCAGAACGGCGTAGTCGCCATTTGATCTGTTCAGTTGCTCAATAATGCTCTTACGGATGATGGGATGAAGAAGTTTCTCTAACCATTCACGATTATCATTGTTGCTGAAAACTAGTTTCCTAAGTGCTGCGCGGTCCAGTGAACCGTTAGTAGCAATAACCTCGCTGCCAAAATACTCTTTAATAGCTTGGAGTGCTGGTTCGCCAGGTTCAACCACTTCGCGAGCGACTATATCAGCGTCTACAACGGTTACACCGAGCTGGCTCAATATATCTGTTGCTGCACTCTTGCCGCTACCAATACCGCCAGTTACACCAACAACAAACATAGTTCTACATTCCAATAAATTGGAGGTAAGCACCAGTTATCTTGTCTCCCCAGATCAGTGCAATCCAGCCCGCGATGGCTAGGTAGGGGCCAAATGGGATAGGGATCTGTTTCTCATGTTTCCTAAACAGAATCATTGAGATGCCGAAAACAGCACCAACTACGGAGCTAAGAAGAATGATCAGAGGAATCTGTGAAATGCCAACCCAAGCGCCTAGGGCAGCCAGAAGTTTAAAGTCACCATAGCCCATACCCTCCTTGCCAGTGAGTAGCTTAAAGCCCCAGTAAACAGACCAAAGGCTCAAATATCCTGCCATAGCTCCGTAAACTGCGCTTTCCAGAGAGGTAAAGTAGCCAAAACTGTTAGCGAGTAGTCCGAGCCAGAGCAATGGTAACGTAATACGGTCTGGCAGTAATTGGTGATCAATATCGATAAAGATCAGGCAGATAAGTCCCCAGGTTAGCAGCGCTACAGCAAAACCTATCTCATTTAGACCAAAAACAGATATGACATAAGCAGCGCTAATAGCTGAAAGCAGTTCTATGGCTGGGTACCGGAAAGAAATTGGTGTTTTGCAGGATGAACACTTGCCTCTTAGCCAAGCATAACTGATAACGGGGATATTCTCGTACCAACGGATCCGGTGACCGCATTTCGGGCAGGTTGATGCAGGGGTAGAAAGATTGTAAACCTCATCCTCTTCGCTATCTTCATCTGCATTATTCCATTCTCGCTCCATGATAATAGGGAGTCTATGGATAACTACATTAAGAAAGCTGCCAACACAAAGGGCAAATACAAAAGCACAGGTGATTGCCCATGCTGGGTCAAGATTTAGGAAGGTCATTATTTACACAACGTTACCCAACTGGAAGATTGGAAGGTACATGGCAATAACAAGACCACCAACAAGTACGCCGAGTACCACCATGATTAGTGGTTCAAGCAAGCTGGATAGGTTGTCCACTGCATTATCAACGAGCTCTTCATAGAAGTCGGCCACTTTACTTAGCATCATCTCAAGCGAACCCGCTTCTTCACCGATGGCGATCATTTGCACGGCCATATTTGGAAAAATCCCGGTCATCGTAACAGCGCTTTGTAAAGATTGACCTGTTGATACTCCGTTTTTAACTTGAAGAATCGCGTCCCGGTAGAGAGCGTTACCTGAGGCACCAGCTGCAGATTCTAAAGCATTGACCAAGGGCACGCCGGCTGCAAAGGTAGTTGATAATGTTCTGGCAAACCTGGCAATAGAAGCATTGTGTAAAATTTGACCAATAACAGGAATCTTTAGCATAGCTTTATCCACGGAGTCTCTAAAATCTGGGGACTTTACCAATGCTTTTTGAAATAAATACCCAATTATTACTACTGCAATAAGAAAAATAAACCACCATTCCTGCGCTATTTCCGAAAGGCCAATCACAAATAGTGTAAATGCAGGCAGGTCCGCGCCAAAACTTTTAAACACATCCTGGAATTGTGGTACTACTTTTACAAGCAAAATGGCTGAAACTACTATACCAACTATAATTACTGCAGTTGGATAGGTGAGGGCTTTTTTAATTTTTGCTTTTAGTGTTTCCAGCTTTTCTTTATAGGTAGCGATACGATCCAGCATGGTTTCCAGAGCACCTGACTGTTCGCCTGCATTGACCAGGTTGCAGTATAAATCATCAAAATGTTCAGGGTGCTTCGCTAAGGCAATCGACAGGTCTGTACCACTATTTACATCATTTTTTATATCATAAATGATGTCTTTCAGTTTTTGTTTATCAACCCCACCAGCGGTAATCTCTAGCCCTTGTAGAAGGGGGACGCCTGATTTCATCATGGTTGCCATTTGTCGGGTGAAGAAGGCGATGTCCACCGGCTTAACGGGTTTGTTTTTAGAACTAAAGAGGCCGGATGTGCGTTCTTTGGTAATTTTTGAAGGCAAAATTCCTTGTTTGCGGAGCTGTGCTTTGGCCATCGCAAGGTTAGAGGCATCTATCTTGCCTTTGCTGGCATTTCCGCTTTTGTCTTTACCTTTCCAGGTAAAGGTTTGTAACTTGGCGTCTTTAGCCATACTGAATATCCGCTATCAGATTTTAATTACTCGATTCATTTCTTCCAGGCTGGTAACCCCTTCGGCTACTTTGCGCAGGCCAGAACGGCGTAAACTTTGGAAATTCTGGGTCTCCGCCACTTTCAGTATATCCAGAGATGTACCATTCTCCATAATTACTTCTGCAATTTCGGGTGTCATGCGTAACATTTCATAGATGCCCACCCTGCCTTTGTAGCCTCTATTGCATTTGCTACAGCCGTCATGGTTGGCTTCATAAAGTGTTAGCCCTTTGATCTCTTCTTTTGAAAAGCCTTCTTCTATAAGGGTTGCCTCAGGAAAAGTTACAGGGCTCTTGCAGCCTTCACATAACCTTCTGCCAAGTCGTTGCGCAATGATCAAGCTGACAGAAGTAGCGATATTAAATGCCGGTACACCCATGTTGCGCATACGGGTCAGAGTTTCCGGGGCACTATTGGTATGTAGTGTGGAGAGTACCATATGACCTGTTTGTGCCGCTTTAATAGCTATCTCAGCTGTTTCCAGATCTCGAATCTCACCAACCATGACTACATCAGGGTCTTGACGAAGGAAGGCCCTAAGAGCTTCCGCAAAGGTCAAACCTACTTTGGGGTTTACATGGACCTGGTTGATGCCTTCAAGGTTGATTTCCACAGGATCTTCCGCAGTGGATATATTCCTCTCTTCAGTGTTGAGAATATTAAGGCCGGTATAAAGACTTACTGTCTTACCGCTACCTGTAGGGCCGGTCACCAACACCATTCCCTGAGGTTTATGTAATGTGCTCAGATACAGCTCTTTCTGGAACTCTTCAAAACCTAGTGCCTCAACCCCCATTTTTGCACTGCTTGGGTCGAGAATACGCAGTACTATCTTTTCACCCCAAAGGGTAGGCAAGGTATTAACACGAAAATCAATAGCCCTGTTTTTGGATATCTTCATTTTTATACGTCCATCCTGTGGGATGCGACGTTCAGAGATATCCATCTGAGACATAACCTTGAGTCGGGCTGAGAGGCGAGAAGCGAGATTTGAAGGTGGTTTGGCTATCTCCTGCAATATACCATCGATACGGCTACGGATCCTGTAGCTTTTTTCGTAAGGTTCGAAATGTATATCGGATGCACCATTCTTAATTGAATCAAGCAGGATTTTGTTTACAAAGCGGACAATAGGCGCATCATTTGCAGCATCTTCATCGGTCTCTTTGTCTTGATCTTCAGTAGCGGAGTCATCTATTTCCAAACTGTCAAGATCAGTATCGTCAAGTTCATCTAGTGCAGAACCCTGATTATCCAAAAAAGCTTCAATGGTTCGGCTAAGCTTGTCTTCTTCAACGATTACGGCTTCTGTTGTAATCCCACTTTGAAACTTGAATTCATCAAGCGCTTGAATATTGGTGGGATCGGAAACAGCGACAAATAGGCGGTTATCTCTTTTTTGTAAAGGTAGAGCATGGTGTTTAGTGATTAATGAATCATTTATCAGCCCTTGCGGAAGAGTGCTTAGATCAAGAGCATCCAGGTCAAGCAGTGGAATGCCAAACTCTTCCGATGCAGCGGCCGCAGCGCGGTATGCACTGACAAGGCGTTGCTCTATAACGTAGGAGATAAAGGTTTGTTCTTTTTCTCTGGATTGATGAGCTGCATCAGCAGCCACTTCTGCTGAACAAACCCCTTCGTTAACAAGTCTTTTTGCTAGACCGCTTAATGGCTGGCTGGCTTGCAAAACCTAACTCCTTGTTTATCACAGAGAAATGATCCTAAATATAAGCTTAAACATAGCATTTGCGTGACAGTTTGAAAATGCGCACTATAATGTTTTTAGAAAACATTGAATTGGTCACTGGCGTGTCAGGAAAAATGCGCTACAATCAAAGGACTTGGCTGATCCCAAGGAAATAATTCGCTGGAGAAAAATTATGAAGAAACAATTTAACCAACAAGGTTTTACCCTTATTGAATTGATGATCGTAGTTGCGATCATCGGTATTCTGGCAGCAATCGCTCTGCCTGCGTATCAAACTTACACAGGTAAAGCGCGTTTTACCGAGGTTGTGAATGCAACGTCAGGTGTTAAAAGTGCGATTGAAGTTTGTGGACAACGTGAAGGTGCGCTGACAACTTGTCATAATGCTTCGGGCGGTGATAATGGCGTGTCTGCGGCGTTGCAAGGGGCTGCAGGTGGTGCATTTGTTGCGACTGTTGAAGTTCAACCGTCTGGGTCTTCAGTGGGTACGATTACTGCTACTGCCGGCACTACCGGTGGTTTGAATAGTGAGACTTATATACTAACTCCTGCGCAAAATGCTACTACCGGACAGGTTACCTGGACGGTTAGTGGTTCTTGTGAAGCTGCAGGTTATTGTGACTGATTACCCTGCTTAATTGCGAAAAAGCGCAACTTAGTTTGCGCTTTTTTTGTGCCCGAAGTATGCTTCGAGCCACGAATTTGAGCCGGTTGATAGTAATAGTTGAATGAAACGAACAATAATAATCCTGCTTATAGCAGCATGTGTTGGTGTGACTTGGTATATCGCCAATACAACTGAACGTCTTTCCCCTCAAGCTAAAAGTGCTGCTGAAAATGCTATGTTGGCACTGCAAGAGTTTCCTGCTCGCCCGGTCTGGTGGCATGATGATTCTGTGATGGCGATTGGGGTAATTGCAGATCAGGTTAATCCGCATCATGCAGCGGATAAGGCGTGTCAGGTTCTAAAATCCAAAGGGATTAAAACTGTATCGGTAGAGATCTACGATGTGGTTAAAATTCAGAAAGAGGATGATTGGCAGCAGTTAGCCGCTGCGAGTTGTCAGTGATTATCTGCTAGCTAAATTATACGATGATATAGGGGCCACTCTCCATGGTGGGCGGCATGGTGGGCGATGGATATTTTCTATCGGCCAGGGGCTGGCCTCCGACAATCTGTATTTTCTTAGTTTTCTATCAAACGCATTGATAGATCAACAGCCTGACAGTGCTTGGTTAGCGCACCAATTGAGATGTAATCGACGCCTGTTTCGGCAATTGGCCGTAGAGTTTTATCGGTGATGTTTCCGGATGCTTCCAGTTTGGCAATACCGCGGGCAATTTCTACAGATCTGCGCATATCTTCCAGAGAGAAGTTGTCCAGCATGATGATATCTGCACCGGCATCAAGGGCTTGCTGCAGCTCATCCATAGTTTCCACTTCTACTTCTACGGGTTTCCCAGGTTCATTATTTTTTGCAGTATCGACAGCGGCTTTGATACCGCCGCAGGCCATAATGTGGTTTTCTTTGATCAGGAAAGCATCAAATAAGCCGATACGGTGGTTATAACAACCGCCACAAGTCACAGCGTATTTCTGTGCAAATCGAAGCCCGGGTAGGGTTTTTCGTGTATCGAGTAGTTTTACTGAAGTACCCGCAACTTTGTCTGCATAGAGTTTGCTGACGGTTGCCGTGCCAGAAAGCGTTTGCAGAAAGTTTAATGCAGCTCGTTCCGCAGTAAGTAGATTGCGAGCAGAGCCTTTAGCCCAGAACAGAACCTGATCTCTTTCTACCAGATCACCATCATCTACTTGCCAATCCAATGTTAATGAAGGGTCAACCTGACGGAAGACTTCATTAACCCAATCCACGCCGCTGATTACGGCTTCCTGGCGGCTGATCACCCGTGCAGTTGCCATCTGGTCAGTTGGGATCAACTGAGCTGTGATATCACCTGAACCTATATCTTCCTGTAGCGCTTTTTTTACCGCTTCGGGGATAAGGTGCTGAATATCGGCGCGAGTTAACATAGAAATTCCTGATCAGTTAAGTATGCTGCTTGGTTTCGTTCGAGGGAGGCTTTGCTCTAGTAGGGCCTCTGCTAGAATAAGTGGCTAATTCTATCGAAATTGGGATTCAGCGGGTAGGGGAATGATTGATATTGGTAAAGATGGTTGGCTGGAGGGTGTGAATAAGGTTCCGTCACCTAACTATAATGACAGGCTTGAATCAGACGTTGTATCCCTTCTTGTGATTCATAATATCAGCTTACCGCCACGGCAATATGGTGGTGGTTATGTTCATAAGTTCTTCCAGAATAAACTACCGGTTGCTGAACATCCCTATTTTGCAACGATTAAAGAGTTGGAGGTGTCTGCTCATTTTCTGATTGAGCGTTGCGGCACTGTCACGCAGTTTGTTCCCGTGGATAAAAGAGCTTGGCACGCGGGAATCTCTCAGTTCGACGGAAGAGAGGGCTGTAATGATTTTTCTATAGGTATCGAGCTGGAAGGCTGCGATGAAGATGAATTTACTTCCTCCCAATATCTAAGTCTTTCTGAATTAACTGACGTATTGCGAAGGATCTACCCTACAATAACCCAGCAGCGTATTGCGGGGCATTCTGATATAGCACCGGGTCGTAAGACTGATCCGGGACCTTGTTTTGACTGGGAGCGTTATATTTCTAGCTTAGACTAAACAGGAAATAACCGGGACAGAAGCGCAGGAACGGCAGTTTCCACTCTCAGGATGCGCTCGCCAATATGAATCGAATCAAATCCGCATTGGTTCAACTTTTCCACTTCGTAATCTATAAAACCACCTTCGGGCCCTATTGCCAGAGTTGTTTTTATATTCGCGGTTTCTGGACAAGTTGACGCGTTGTAGGGATGCGCAACCAGTGAGCGGCTGCCTTGGCTAATTGCCGGTAGTTCATCTTCTACAAACGGCTTAAAGCGTTTACGTAGATGTATATTGGGCATGACCGTATCCCCCGCTTGTTCCAAACCAAGCAGCAGATGTTCATTGATCTGTTTTTCCAGAACTGGGCTGCCCCAATAGCTCTTATCTACGCGATAGGAATTAATAAGATACAGCTCTTTTACTCCCATGGTAGATACGGTTTGTAAAACCCGTTTAAGCATTTTGGGCCTTGGGAGGCCAAGTAACAGTGTAAGTGGTAATGCTTGCGGAGGGTTTCGTTCCAAGCTAACACGCAAAGTTACAGAACTACTATCTAGTTTTAGTACTTCGCCATAACCGATTTGGCCGTTTAACAGGCCAACTTTCAAATTTTGACCAATCTCAGGTTTGTGGATGCTTGTTATATGCTGAAAGCGTCTGTCTTCGAGCTGGGCTATATCGAAATGGGTGAAATCTGATTCGAAAAGAATAATTAGATTCATACTGTCCAGAGAGGTCTTTTTCGCTTGATTCTATATCTCAATCTGTCCAGATGAAACATTAACTCAGATCAATAAATTTTATTGTTATTCTAAATGAGAATGTTTATCGGTAGTATTCTCTTTTTCTTTGTGATAATTTTGCGGCATAAAATTTAGTGTCTAATTTCGCTTCACTAGTAAGAAGGGGTTGTTTGTGAAACTTAAGGTTCTTGTTTCTGCTGTTGCAATGGCTACAGCGATGGGTGCTTCAGCAGCACAGAATTACGCGGATTTTCCAGTAACAGTTAAAGGTTACAAAGGAGACGCTAAGCACTCTGTAGCTTATACAGGTCAGGCTGCGCGCCAAGTTTTGCATACTTCCCTTAAAAAACTGGCAGGCAAAGGTAATGGTCAGCCAAATGCTGAGCTGAAAGCTAAAATGTTGGCTTACTATGAAGGCAAAGATGCTGGCCGTTCAATCATCTCACCAGCAAGCAAAGGTGGTTTTGTTGTTGCTGAGACTAAGGTTGATGAACTGTCTAAGAAGAAAAACCTAGCAGGTAAAGCTTATAAAGGTGCTGTTGCAGGTTGGCCTGGCAATATGACGGGTCAGGAAACTCTGAGCTTTATGATCGATAAAGCTTCAG